>DZAZ01000081.1 GCA_022729755.1 Helicobacter cetorum
TAGTATAACTATTTCAAGAGAAAAATTTGATAGTAATATTAAAGATTTAATTTCACAAACTGAACTTATAGATATTGGGCAAAATAAAGTAACTTCACCATATTTGCATTTTATAGAAAATAAAATAGTAAAAATAGTTCAAAGAAAAGCTTATGGCTTACATAAAATTTTAAGCGATATTGAAGAGTATATCAAAGCAAAAGAAGCTCAAATGAAATTTAGCTTTTCAGATGACCAAAAAGATGCTATAAGAACTATAAATATGGGATTTAAAGTTTTTATTTTAGCAGGATATGCAGGAAGTGGTAAATCCACTATTAGTAAAGCTATTTTAGAACTATTTGAGTATAGTTATCCAAAAGATAAAATAGTTTGTTGCGCACTTTCAGGAATGGCGGCTGATAAAATTAGAAAAACAACTGGTTTTAACTCTTTTACTATTCAATCAATACTTGTAAAATTGCAAAATTCATCAAATGATATACTAGATTATGATGTAGTTTTACTTGATGAGAGTTCAATGGTAAATAGTGAACTTATGTATAAACTTTTAAAATCTTTAAAATATGATGCTACAATTATTTTAGTTGGAGACCCAGCACAACTTCCACCAATTGGAGCAGGAAATCCTTTTGCAGATTTAATTACTTTAAATATAGCACCAACAATACAACTTACAAAAATTTATAGACAAAGTGAAGATAAAGTTATAACTTATTTTGCAAATCAAATTAGAGAAGCAAAAGTTCCTGATAATTTCAAAGATAAATTTGAAGATTTTTTCTTTTTAAATACTCCTATTCCTGACTATTTTATACAAAAAGCTAAACATAGAAATAAAGAGCTAAGCGATACAGAATGGAAAGAGATTAGAGATACAAACTCTTTTTCGATTTTAAAAAAAATAGAACTTTCAGCTGAAAGAATAAAACCATCGCTTTTAAAGTTTTTAAATCAAGATAATTTATTTGATTATCTATTTTATTTTCAAGTAATTACACCAATGAAAGCTGGAATATTAGGGGCTGATGGATTAAATTTACTTCTTCAAAAAACTCTAAATCCTCAAGAGATACATATTGATTTAGGAAGAGTTAGATTAAATTTATTTGATAAAGTAATGCACACTAAAAATATCGATATGGATACTCTTTCACCTGAAGAATTTAAGAGAAGTAGTGACAATAAAATTACATTTAAAAGAAGAATTTTTAATGGGTTGATAGGAATTTTAATAAAAGTTGATTTTTCTGATGAGCTTTTATATATTTACTATCCAAATGATAATATTATCGTTGAGTATGGATTTGATGATGCAAGAGAGTTAATTAAATTAGCTTATGCACTAACTATCCATAAAACCCAAGGAAGTGAGTACAAAAATGTAATTATTCCTATTACTTATTCACACTTTATGATGTTAAATAATAAATTACTCTACACTGCAATTACAAGAGCAAAAGATAAAGTTGTATTAATAGGTGAAGATTATGCTTTTAAAAATAGTTGTAAAATGTTAGATGTAACAAAAAGAGATACCGTTATGTTGACGGTGCCATTATTAGATTTAGAGCATTTAGCATGGATATAATTAAAACTTCAGCACTTAAAATAATAATTAATAAAAGTAGTTTTTTATCGATTAGTATCTCTAAAAACTCTTTTATTCCAAACTCTTTAATAGTGTAATAAAGTAAAACAAATCCACTCAAAGATGTAGCAAGTGCAAGTCCAACACCACCCAAAGGATAAATTAAAATCAGTGATAAAACAATATTTACTAAAAGTGAAATAGAAGATATTTTAGCTGAAATACCTTGTTTATGGTGTGAATAAAGCCATAAAGAGAATATTTTAGCAATTCCAAATGGAATTAATCCAATCAAATACATACTAAGTATTGTTGAAGTTTGTATTGTATCAGCTCTTAAAAATTCTCCTCGCTCAAATAAAAGAGATATAATCTCCTCACTTAGCATTATTCCACCAACACTAGAAATTGAAAGTAAAAAAGCTAAAATCCAAAAACTATTTTTAAGATAAAATCTTGCTTTTATTACATCTTTTTGTTTTATTGCTTTTGCAACTGTTGGAAAAAGTGCAGTTGAGACGGCAATTGCAAAAATTGCTAATGGAAGTTGAAAAATCCTATTTGCATAATAGAGATAACTTATCGTACCACTTACTAAAAATGAAGCTAAATAAGTGTCAATAAAAGCTGAAAGTTGAGCTGTTGAATTTCCCCAAATTGCTGGTAAAAAGTTTTTATTAAATTTTTTAATATCATTTTGTAATTTTACATTTACTTTTTTACCATAAGAAAAGCCAACTACAAAAATTTTACATAAATTTAACTTTTTCACAACAAAAAGATGAACGATTACTTGCAAAAATCCACCAATTAAAACAGAATAACTAAGATACCCCACAATTTCAATTTTTTCTAAACTTTGCGAAACTAAAAGGGCTGTAATCATCGCTAAATTGAGCAAAGCAGTTGAAAAAGCTGTGGTTGCAAAGTGATTTTTATATTGAAGTAAAGCCCCTAAAAAAGTAACTATAAAAATAAAATCCAAATAATAAAAGTTAATTGCTACAAACTTTGAAGCTAAATTGATTATTTCATCAGAAAAGCCAAAAGCGATAATTTTTGTAATAAATGGAGCAAATAGTGTAACAAAAAGTGATAAAATGAAGATAATTATTAAAAACCTTATAAATATTTTAGTAGTAAATGCCGATTTGTGAGTAGAGGATATAAATGATGGTATAAATGTTTGATTAAAAGCACCCTCTGCAAATAGATGACGGAATAAATTTGGGAGTTTAAATGCAACGAAGAAAATGTCGCTGTAAATGTTCGCACCAAGAATTGAAGCTGTGAGTAAGTCTCTGATAAAGCCTAAAATTCGCGATATTAATATTCCAAAACTGTTTGTAAAAATTGCTCTTATTAGCATTTAACCTCTTTATATTAAAAAAAACTATAATCGTATTTTAACTAAAAAGATATTAAAATGATTAGAGTTAATTTAAGTTATTAAAGGATTTTGGGTGGATGATAAAGAACTTGGAGAAAAAAAAGAAGAACTTTTTAAGCCATATGTTATTAAATGTGAAGATATAACAAGAGAGTTAAAAAATGCATCAAAAGTTCATAAAACAGGAATACATCAAATAGATTTTGACATCATCTCATTTGTAACTTACATAAAAACGAATGAACACCAAACAAGTACAAGTGATTGGACGGAAGTTGATGGTGAAATTTTAAAGAAATTTAAAGATGAAAAATTTTTAGTTTTAAATGACCTTGATATAAAACAAATTTATGAAGTTAGAATAAGACCAGCAAGAGGCGAAGATTTAAAAATAGATGTAGTTATGACGGCTAATAAAATTTTTACTAGAGTTTCAGCTATTGTTAAACCAACTTCAGAGCTTGAATATTCGCCTGAAATTTACTCAAAGTTGATTGAAAACTTAAATAAAAAGAAAGTAAAACTAGGTTTAATAGTTGGAATTTTTGATGATAATATGAGAAATGATTTAAAAGATTTAGTTTTAAAATTAAAAGAAAATGTACATTTAAAAGAAGATTTTAAAATTAGATTGTGTGAGTGTGTTGACCCAATCCAACCGATTAATGATAAATTAATTCATCATTATAAAAATAAAAATGAAAAAGTTGATGAACACGGAAGAGTTGATTATTCAAATAGAGATTTTTTATTTACCGTAGTTCAAGCTGAAATTATAATGGAGTATATCAAGCCTAAAAGTGGAAGAGGTGGACGAAATTGTAAAGGTAAATTTATTTCCATTGAAGACCCGACAACAGAACACTTAGAAGAGACAAAATTTAATATCTCTGATAAAATAGAAAAAAAAGAGGATGACAACTCAATCATTTGGATTTCAAAGGCAAATGGATATGTGGATTATGAAGGTGGAACTTACGATATTTCTGATAAACTTGATGTAGATGAAGTTAGCTTTAAAAAAACTGGTTCAATCAATGCTGGAGCTGATACTGATGTAAAAATCAATGTAAAAGAAAAAGACTCAATGAAAGATGCGATAGGTTCGGGTGTTAAAGTTGATGTTTCTGAAGCTAACATTGAGGGAAGTGTAGGTGATGGTGCTGAAGTTAATGGAGGAATTATTAAAATCGGTGGACAAACTCACGGAAATAGTAGAATAACCGCTGATAGAGCTGAAATTAATATTCACAAAGGTTATGTAAAAGCTAGAGAAGTGAAAATTACAAGATTAGAAAATGGAAGAGTTGAAGCTGAAATTGCAAGAATTTCTGAAGCAATTGGGGGTGAAGTTCGAGCTAAGGAAATTTATATAGATACTGTAAAATCGCACTCTATTTTTAAAGCTTCTAAATTAATTGATATTAAAAAAATAACAGGCGATGATAATAAATTTATAGTTGACCCTCTTGCACTTAGCACAGATGCACATTTGATTGAGAATATTAAAACAGCAATTTCACACCTGAAAAACGATGTCAAAATACTTGAGAAAAAATATGAACAAAAAACAAAGGATATTCAAGGAACTCTTCGAGCAGCCGAAATTGTAAAAAATAAAATTGCAAAATCTAAAGCTGAAGGAAGTAAGCCTGAAGTTAGCGATATTATGAAGCTTCGTCAATATCAAAGTATGATAAATGAGTTAAAAACTACAAAAGAACAAGTAATCGAAAAAAATGAAAAAATGAAAAATTTACAAGTTGATTTAGATAAAATTCAATCAGCTATTTTTGATGCAAGAGTTATAAATAACGACACTTGGAATGGTTTTAACACAATTAAGTTTATACTTGTAAATCCTGATAGAGAAATTGAGCATACACCACGGGGATATGAGAGAGAGATAAAACTTATTTTTGATGAAGATGCTAATGAATTTAAAATTGAGGCTGAAAGTTAAATTAAATGATAGTAGGTATTAAGGGAATAGTTGAACACAAAGATTTAACGAAACTTCATATAGATTTAAATGGATTAATTTATGAAGTGTTTGTATCGCTAAATTGTAGCTCTTTAGTAAAAGAAAAGGATGAGATAAAACTTAATACAACTTTTATTATAAGAGAAGACAATCAAGCACTTTATGGCTTTTTAGATATAAATGAGAAAAAAATGTTTGATACATTAATAAAAATTAACGGTATTGGAGCTAAAGTTGCAATGGCAATTTGTTCTACATTTTTACCTCAAACTTTCGCTCAAATAATCAACTCAAAAGACGAAAAAGCTTTAACTAAAGTTGTAGGAATTGGCTTAAAAGGTGCAAAGAAAATACTTCTTGAACTTAGTGATTTTGAGATTAATTCAAGTTCAAGTAATTTAGCATTTAACGATACATTTTTAGCACTTGAGAATTTAGGCTTTAAAAAAGAGTTAATCTTAAAAACACTTCAAGATTGCACAGCAACTGACACTTCAACTCTTGTAAAAGAGGCACTTCAAAAGATACAAAAATTAAGGTAGTAAAAATATGAAATTGGCAATTATTTTTGGTGGAATTAGTTATGAACACGAGATTAGTATCGTAAGTGCGATTGCACTAAAGAGTGTTTTAAAATTTGAATTAATTTATATATTTTTAGATAAAAATAGAGAGTTTTATTTAATTCCAACAGATATTATAAAATCAAATCTATTTAGCAGTGGCGAATATAAAAAACTTTCAAAGTTAACTTTAAAAAATAGTGGTTTTTATGAAAGTAAAAAAAGCTTTTTTAAAGTAAATGAAGAAAAAGTTAATTTTGATGTAGCATTGAATTTAGTTCACGGTGGAGATGGTGAAGATGGGAAGTTAGCTTCACTTTTTGAATTTATGGATATAAATTTTATTGGTCCACAAATCGAAGCAAGTGTACTTAGTTTTAATAAACATTTAACAAAACTTTATGCAAGAGATATCAGAGTTAATACTGTTGATTATCAACTCTTAAATATTAATGATAAAAGAGATTTAGATTTTGATTATCCCGTAATTATAAAGCCTTTGCGACTTGGAAGTAGTATCGGTGTTAGTGTAGCTAATTCACCTTCAGAGTTTGAATATGCACTAGATGTTGCATTTGAGTTTGATAATTCAGTTTTGATTGAACCGTTTTTAGAGGGTGTGAGAGAGTTCAATTTAGCAGGTTTTAGGGCTGATAATTTTGTATTTTCAAAAGTTGAAGAACCAATTAAAGCTAAAGAGTTTTTGGACTTTGATAAAAAATATATGGATTTTGGACGAACTGAAGCTAATTTAAGTAAAATTGATGAAAAAATAGAGTTAAGTTTAAAAGAAGAGTTTGCAAAAATTTATAATACTTTATTTGATGGGGCTTTAATTAGATGTGACTTTTTTTATCACGAAAATAGAATTTATTTAAACGAAATAAACCCAATTCCTGGAAGTATGGCAAACTATTTATTTGATGATTTTAATGAAAAAATCGAGCTTTTAGCAAAAAATTTACCTAAATCAAGAAATATAGATATCGATTATAAATACATAAATTCAATTCAATCGGCAAAGGGAAAATAGAAAGTTTAAAGTTAATTTACTACTAAAAAGGAGCAAAAATGAAAAAAATTATCATAGACCCTGTAACAAGAATTGAAGGACACGCAAAGATAACTATCAATTTAGATGATAATGGAGTTGTAGAAGATGCAAAATTTCACGTAACTCAACTTAGAGGATTTGAAAAATTTTGCGAAGGTAGACCTTACACGGAAATGCCCTCACTTACAGCGAGAACTTGTGGGATTTGCCCTGTTTCGCACTTAATTGCTTCAAGTAAGGCGTGTGACCAAATTTTAGGAGTTACAATTCCACCAACTGGCAAAAAATTAAGAGAAGTTATTCATTTAGCACAAATGGCTCAATCTCACGCTTTAAGCTTTTTTTATCTCTCAAGCCCTGACTTTTTAGCGGGAATGGATGCACCAAAAGAACAAAGAAATGTTTTTAATTTAATCAAAACTCATCCTGATATTGTAAAAGATGGGATAAGACTTAGAAGTTTTGGTCAAAAAGTAATCGAATCACTAGGGGGAAAAAGAGTTCATCCTAGCTGGATAGTTCCTGGTGGAGTTAGTCATAAGTTAGAACAAGAAATTAGAGACAATATTTTATCTCAACTACCTGAACTTATAAAAATTGCTAAAAAACATTTGGATTGGTTTAAAATAGAGCAAAATAAATTTCGTGATGAAATTATAAGTTTTGCAAACTTTCCATCGCTTTTTATGGGACTTGTGAATGATGAGGGTGGAGTTGAATTTTATGATGGCAAAATTAGAATTGTGGATGCAACAGGTAAAATCGTAGCTGATAAACTTGAGGGAAATGATTACCAAAATTATATCGCTGAAGAGACAGAGAGTGATTCATATCTCAAATCGCCTTATTATAAACCTTTTGGATATGAAAAAGGAATTTATAGAGTTGGAACTTTAGCAAGATTAAATGTAGCTGATAAATGTGGGACACCTTTAGCTGATGAAGAGTTATCTGAATTCAAAGCAATTGAGCGAGGTGCTATTTTAAGCTCATTTTACTATCATCATGCAAGATTAATTGAGTTGCTTCACTCACTTGAAAAACTTCAAATTATATTAAATGATAAAGATATTTTAAATCCTCACATCAGAGCTAGGGCTGAAGTTAATAAATT
>DZAZ01000082.1 GCA_022729755.1 Helicobacter cetorum
TTTAAATTACTTGTGTATTTTTTATTTATATTTTCTATTAAATTTTTTCCAAATGCTTTTTCAAGTGATTCAAATACTTTAAAATGTCCCATATTATCTTCAAATTGATTAAAAAACTTTGTAGCTTCTTCGTGCCAATAATCAAACATTTTCTTTTTTAAAGGAACTTCATTCCATCTTTCAGCAAAATTCTCTTCTGCTGTTGTAGGATTCATAATTTGATAACTATAAAAATCCAATGTTATAAATTCTGGCATAAGTCTTAAAACATCTTGTAACAAATCATATTCACTATCATAAGTAAAGTTTGTTACGCAATAATGGTAAGCTTTTGCCCCAAGAGTTGTTATAATAATAGATATTGGTTTATGTTCTATATCTTGAAATAATATATCTCTATGTCCTTTAAAAATTTGTATAAATCTTTTTAGTAATGGCTTATTTCTACTGTTTTTTGGTAACTTTTCAATTTAATTGGCTCTTGATTCAAAACTAGCTAATTTTGTTACTTTAAAAGTTGGTTGTACTTTTGAAATTATATCAAACCAAGTAGCATAATCTTTTGGATTTGATGGTTTCCAATCTTGTATTTTTCTATCTGCTACAAATTCGCTATTGTTATGTAATTCTAAATCATTTTCAAGAGATGGTGTAATATCAAGATGAAATTCATCTGCATATATAACCCTCCAACCTCTTTTAATATCTTTTATCATATCTTTATATTTTTTGTGTTCTCTTAATCTATTTCCCATTAAACGATTTAACTCTGTTGGCTCTATATCATATCTTGATATATTTGGAGTAAAAAAAACTAAATCAATATCATACTCTTTCTGTCCTATTGGTTTTACAACTGTTTCAAGTTTTATTGAGCCTTGAGGATATATCACACTATCTTTCAAACAAAAATTTTTATTTGTCAAACAATATTTACCTTCTGCTAACCATTTGCCAACTGCTTCATATCTACCTTTTGCTTTTTCATATTGAGACTGTGAAATATCTAACTCTTCACCTATAGTATCAAAAATATTAAACATCTCTCTTTTAGCTTCAATTTTCATTATTTACTCTCCTCTAAAATATTATTTTTTATAAATTTTTCTATATCTTCAAAATTGTATGTAAAATCTTCATCTGCACTACTCAAAAGATTATTAATTTGTGAAACATCATCTAAAGGTAACTCTTTATCACTTTGATAAGATAGTCTTAATATTTTATCTCTATGTAAAAAGTTTATTAAGTTATTATGACTAACTGTTTGAAGATTTAAAATTGTAGATATTAATTTTTTACCTTTCCAATTAGTAAGAAAACCCCACTTACTCATATTATCTTTTATATTATATTTTATCTTTTCAACTCCAGTTCCTATTGAGAGAACTCTAATATCTTCAGGCTTACGACCAAAACTATGTACAGCTTCTGAAAATGCAACTAAAGATGGATTATTACACCATAAACCACCATCTGATAGTAAAAAATTTCCTACTTTATGTGGTGGAAAAAATATAGGTGCAGAAGCAGAAGCTAAAACAGCATCTGAAAGCAAAATATCTTTATCCCTCACTAAATTTTTTTTAGGATGTACAGTTTTGAAGACAAAAACATTTGAGTTTCCTATATCAGTTGCACTAATAAGCAGTGGTTTTTCTATTTCGCATAACTTTTTATTTTTAAATATATCTTTTAATTGTTCTTCTAAGTATTTTGGATTATATAAACTACCATATAGCATTTTTATTTTAGAAGGTATCATACTTTTTTTAAATATTTTAGCACCCTCATTTTTATATAGTAATATTGTTTTATCTATATCTATATTCACAGCAATTGAACTAGCAATTATTGCACCTGTTGATGTACCTGCAATTAAATCAAAATCTTTATATAAATCAATTTTAAACTCTTTTTGAATTTTTTGTAATATTCTTGCTGAATATACTCCTCTAATTCCCCCTCCATCTAAACTAAGAATCCTAAATTTACTCATATTTTTCCTCTCACCACCCACATAATAAAAATTATTTGACTAAAATTATAAAAATAAAAGTATATATTAAAACTAAAAATATTTTCAAAACACCTGGTTTTATGGCTTTTAAGAAAAAATTTTCATACTATGAATATCTTTAAGTTTCAGATTTAAACCTTAAAAAAATTAATTAAAATACAAAATAGTATCAAAAAGCATAAAGCCCATAAAATATGGACTATTTACTTAAAATAATTTAATTCAAGGAAAAAGAAAAAAATTATTAGTTAAAAATGTGGGTGGTGAGATTTTTCCTATAAATTTAATTTTCACAATTAGGAAGCCACCACTTCAAAAACTCGTTAGAATTTTAAGTGGTGGATAGTTCACTTCTTATCGCTATCTTCTACTTCAGCATCAATTACATCATCATCTTTTTTAGCTTTATGTTCTCCAGCTCCACCTTGAGGATTTTGTTGATACATTGCTTCAGCTAATTTATGGCTAACTTCTGTTAATACTTTTACTTTTTCATCAATTTGTTCTTTTGTAACATTATCTTTTGCTAAAACATCTTTAAGTTCTTTTAGTGCATTTTCAATTTTTGCTTTTTCGTCACCATCGATTTTTTCACCAAGTTCTTTAAGTGATTTTTCTGTTTGATATGCAAGGCTATCAGCTTGATTTTTTGCTTCAACCAACTCTTTTCGTTTTTTATCTTCTTCTTTATGAGCTTCGGCTTCTTTTACCATTTTATCGATTTCAGCTTCACTTAGTCCGCTACTTCCCGAAATTGTAATAGTTTGCTCTTTTCCTGTTGCTTTATCTTTTGCACCTACATTTAAGATACCATTTGCATCGATATTAAATGTAACTTCAATTTGTGGCACACCTCGTGGTGCTGGTGGAATTCCCTCAAGATTAAATTGACCAAGCGATTTATTATCTCTTGCAAACTCTCTCTCGCCTTGAAGTACGTGGATTGTAACTGCATTTTGATTATCTTCAGCCGTTGAGAAAACTTGCGATTTTTTAGCTGGAATTGTGGTTGCTTTTTCGATAATTTTTGTCATAACTCCGCCTAAAGTCTCAATTCCAAGGCTTAGTGGTGTAACATCAAGTAATAATACATCTTTAACATCACCTTTTAGCACTCCCGCTTGAATAGCCGCTCCAACTGCCACAACCTCATCTGGATTTACTGATTTATTAAGCTCTTTAGAAAATGTAGCTTTAACTCTCTCTTGAACTTTAGGAATTCTTGTACTTCCTCCAACCATAACTATATCTTGAATATCATTTTTGCTTAAACCTGCATCTTTTATTACTTCATTGATTTTTGTAATTGTCTCATCCACAAAATCTTCAGTTAAAGCTTCAAATTTAGCTCTTGTTAATTTTTTCACTAAGTGTTTTGGTCCTGTTGCTGGGTCCATTGTGATAAATGGTAAATTTATTTCAGTTTCATTAGTTGAACTTAACTCTTTTTTAGCACCTTCTGCTGCATCTTTTAATCTTTGAAGTGCCATTACATCTTTTTTAAGGTCAATTCCAGTGTCATTTTTAAACTCTTCAGCAACCCAATCAATTATTCTATTATCAAAATCATCGCCACCTAAAAATGCATCGCCACCTGTTGCTAAAACTTCAACAACATTATCTCCAGTTTCAAGTACAGTAACATCAAATGTTCCACCACCAAGGTCATAAACTATAATTTTTTCAGCTTCTTTTTTATCAAGACCATAAGCAAGTGCTGCTGAAGTTGGCTCATTTATAATTCTAAGTACATTTAATCCCGCAATAGTTCCCGCCTCTTTTGTAGCTTTTCGTTGAGCATCATTAAAATATGCTGGAACTGTAATAACAGCTTCGCTCACCTCTTCACCCAAAAATGACTCTGCATCTTGTTTTAGTTTCATTAAAACTTTTGCACTAATTTCTTGAGGAGTGTAAGTTTTACCACCAACTTCAATCGCACAAGCCCCATTTCTATCAACGATATGATACGGAAGTCTTTTTCTAGCTTCTTGTGCTTTATCTTCATTTATCATAAGCCCCATAATTCGCTTGATTGAATAAATTGTTTTTTCAGGATTTGTCACAGCTTGTCTTTTTGCTGGGTCTCCAACTAAAACTTCACCTTTATCCGTAAAAGCCACAACTGATGGAGTTGTAGGTTTTCCCTTTTTATTATTGATAACTTTTGCTTCACCTCTTTCAAATATCGCAACACACGAATTCGTTGTCCCTAAATCTATTCCTATTACTTTTGCCATTGTTTTCTCCTTGAATTTTTTTATTTAGATTCAATAGTTATTTTTAATCTATCTTTAAGATTATCTAATAACTTTTCTATCTTTTTGATTTTTTCACATATTTTATCCATACTTAAGTCTTTAACTTTATATATACTATGCTCACCTTCCTTGGTGTTTCCTAATATATCTCTTCTAATTTTAGTTCTAATTTTTAAACTTTCTTTACTTACTCTAGTATCAGTAGCATCATTTCTTTCTGCAACATTATAATCAACCGTCAAATCATACAACATTTTATTCCTTTTATTTTTTACAAATAGATACCATTGATGGTCGTAAAACTCTCTCTCGTAACTTATAACCTTTTTGCATAACTTTTACAATTTGCCCTGCTTCGTGAGTTTCGCTCTCTTCTTGCATAATTGCATTATGAAAGTGTGGGTCAAACTCACCTTCAGTTGCGATAGCTTCGATATATTGTCTTGAAAAAACTTTTCTAAATTGTTCTAGTGTTAGCTCAACTCCTTTTTTAAGATTGTCGAAACTCTCTTTATTAACCTCTTCGATGCTTTCAACTGAATGAAGTGCAAGTTCAAGCGAATCAACTACATTTAATAAATCTTTTGCAAAAGTCTCAATCGCATACTCCATTCCTTGATATTTCTCTTTTTCAAGTCGTTTTTTGCTATTTTCAAAATCTGCATAAGTTCTTAAATATTTATCTTCTAATTCAGTAATTTTTAATTTTAAAGATTCTAGTGTTTCAACTTCTACAATCTCTTCGTGATTAGTCTCTTCTTTTTTCTCTTCCAAATTTAATCCTTTATAGCTTTATTAAAAAAATTTTCAAAATCCCTTGAGAGATGTCCAATAGAGATAATTTTCGCTTTTTTATTCCCTATTATCGCACTTTGCTTGATTAACATATACTCTTTTGAGATAAAATTAAGTCCATCGCTAATCTTATCCATCAAAGTCCCATCAATTGAGTTTAAAAAGAAATTCTCATCAATCCTTGAATTGTAATACATTTCCACAAGTTCCCTATTTCCAGCTCTATGCAACTCATTATCACTCAAATATTTATCAATCTTTTTAGCCAAATTATAAGCCCCAACTTGATTACAAATATGCTTTAAATCAACCAAATCAAAACCCAAAAAACCACCCAAAAATCGCTCAAGTGGACTTGAATAATCGATTGCCAATTCACCTTCAGAAAATACCAAAACTAAATATCTATCTCTTACATTAATAATGTCTTTTAACTTATTATCTTTGATAAATTTAGCAATCAAAAAGATACTCTCATTTTCGGCTGAACTTTTTAACTTTTCCACACTAGAAATTGATATTTCATCTATCGGAATTAACATAGTTTTCCAAAAATTTTTAAGTGCCGAATTTGTGGGTATTCTGCCACTACTAATATGTATTTGCATTAAAAAGCCACCATCTTCAAGTTTTTTAAAATAACTCCTGATGGTTGAAGATGAAATTTTGATATTAAGTTTAGCTCTTAATTGCTCCGAACCTATTGGTTCAGGATTTTTTAAGTACTCTCTTATGATATTTTCTAAAATTAAGCTCTCTTTATTAATCATTTTAGCACTCACTCTATTTAATTGCTAATGTATTATACAAAATTGAGTGAATAGTTGTCAAGTTTTTTTATGATAAATTTAACTATTCCCTTCCTCTTTGAAAAAATTCCCCAACTGCTTGCATATTTTCGTTAGTAAATCCCTTTTTACCATCGCCAGTTTGATTTAAAATAATTAAGCTTAAAACTAAAATTATAAGAATAGAAACAATTGCTCCAGCCAAAATTCCAAAAAGGCTCATTTTTAAGCCATTATCTTCTTCTCTCATTAAAATTTTTTTCTCCAATTTTCATAATATTCAATCTGTTTTAGTGTTTGATTAGTTGAAGTTCCTCCAAAAGAATCTCTTGCATTCATAGAGTTTTTTAAATTTAATTTTTCTAAAACATCTTCTTTAATTCTCTCATCAATACTTTGAAGTTCAACTAAATTAAGCTCACTTATATCTTTTGCTTTAGCTTCAGCTAATGCAACAGCTTTACCTGTAATAAAATGGGCTTCTCTAAAAGCAATATTACAAGTTTTAACTAAATAATCAGCCAAATCAGTAGCACTCAAATGCCCAATTTTACAAGCACACTCCATATTTTTTTCATTCACTCGCATTGTTTTAATAACTTCATTTAAAATCTCAAGTGAAATTTGCACACTCTCTACACTATCAAAAACTCCCTCTTTATCCTCTTGCATATCTTTATTATAAGCTAACGGTAAACCCTTCATTACGGTTAGTAATGAGATTAAATTTCCATTTACTCTTCCAGTTTTTCCTCTTAGTAGTTCGGGAACATCAGGATTTTTCTTTTGAGGCATAATTGAGCTTCCAGTAGCATACTCATCACTTATGCTTATAAATTTAAACTCATAACTACTCCATAAAATCAGCTCTTCGCTAAGTCTTGAAATGTGCATCATTAAAGTTGAAATATTAAATAAAATCTCAAGTGCAAAATCACGGTCACTCACACTATCAAGACAATTAATTGTAGGTGCATCAAAATTTAACTCTTTTGCTGTGAAATTTCTATCGATATTATGGGGAGTTCCAGCAAGTGCTGCACACCCAATCGGTGAATAATTATTTCTTGCAAAACTACTCTCAAATCGCTCAAAATCTCTCTTAAACATACTTACATAAGCCATTAAATGATAAGCAAAATTGATAGGTTGAGCATGTTGGAGATGTGTCATTCCAGCCATTAAAGTAGTAGTATGTTTTTTTGATAACTCTATAAAAGTATCAATTAAAGTTAATATTTGGCTTGAAATTTCTCTGTTTTTTCTTTGCACATAAAGTCTAAAATCAAGGGCAACTTGGTCATTTCTACTTCTAGCGGTGTGAAGTTTTTTACCAGCTTCGCCGATAATTTCAGTAAGTCTTTTTTCAATCGCCATATGAATATCTTCATCTTCAATCACAAATTTAAATTCACCATTTTCAATCTCATCTTTTACTTGAAGTAAACCATTTTTTATCGCTTGGGCTTCATTTTCATTCAAAATTTCCTGAACACCTAACATTTTTGAGTGAGCAATTGAGCCATTTATATCTTCAAGATATAATTTTTTATCAAACATAATCGAAGCATTAAACTCATCTAAAAGTTTGCTTTGTCTTTGCTCAAATCTTCCTGACCACATTTTTGCCATATTTAATTCCTTTGTGAATAAAAGCTAATTTACTAAACTACTTTTAATGTATTAATAAGTTGAGAAATATTTTTAGTAGTTTCGTAATTTTATCTAAAACTTTATACATTAAACTTTTGAAATTCTTAAAAATTTTGAA
>DZAZ01000083.1 GCA_022729755.1 Helicobacter cetorum
CGCAATACGATTATATTATGAATGAGGTTAAGTTAACTTATTGAATTGTTTGTGGGAATTGGTATAATTAATAGTTCTTTAATAAAGTTAGCAAAACTACGGAATGCTTATTGCAATATCATCTTAAAAAAGAGGTGTAAAATGCAAAAACCACTTCAAATAAACCCGACAAAACTCTCCCAACCAATGGGTGCAACTTTGGCATTTTTGGGAATAAATAAATGTATGCCTTTAATGCACGGAGCATTGGGGTGTGCTAGTTTTACAAAAGTGTTTTTTACAAGACATTTTAATGACCCAATAGCAATGCAAACAACCGCAGTAAACGATATTACGGCGGTGATTGATGGTGGACATTTTGGAATACTTGAGAGTATTAAAAATATAACTGAAAAAGTAACACCCGATATTATCGGACTTCACACAACGGGATTAACCGAAACTAAGGGCGATGATATAAAAGCTGTGAGTAATTTAATCAAAGAAGAACAACCAATAGTATGGGTGAATACTCCAGATTTTGAGGGTGGATTTGAGAGTGGATATTCCAAAAGTGTAATTGCAATTATTAAACAGATAATTAAGCCAACTAATAACTTAAATCTTTCAAAAGCTTTAATTATTCCAAATGCAAATATAAAACCATTAGAAGTTGAAAAGATAAAAGAGGAGCTTGAACTTTTTGGATATGTGGCTTTTGCACTTCCAGATATTAGCCTTTCACTTGATGGACATTTAGACGAAAAACCCTCAACTCTAACAAGTGGTGGAATAGAGTTAAATGAGATAATAAATTTAGGTGATAGCAGTGTAATTATAAGCATTGGCTCAAGTGTAAAAGAGTGTGGAGAAGTGTTTATAAATTTAATTAATCAAAACACAAAACATATTCATTTTAACTCATTAAATGGGCTTATAAATAGTGATAATTTTTATAAAGAGTTAATGGATTTAAAGAAAATAGCTAAACCTCATCAAAAAATTATTAGATGGCGAAAACGGCTTCAAGATGCACTTTTAGATACTCATTTTGCGATAGGTTCTGTTAAATTTAGTGTTGTTGGTCAAAATGATGAAGTTTATAGCATTTGCGAACTTTTAAGCGAAGCTGGTGGAGTTATTAATATTGCAATAGTAAGCGAAAAATCAAACATAAATGAACAAATAAGGGCTAAAAAGGTGATAGTTGGAGATTTTTATGATTTAGAGAGTTATAAAAATGAGTATGAAATATTAATAACAAACTTCCACGGAATGCAAATTGCAAGAAAGGAGAATAAAGGATTGATTTTAAGAGGTTATCCAAATTATGAAGAGGTTGGAAATGCTTTAAAAAATGACTTGTTGTATGAGGGAAGTTGTTATTTTTTATTTGAAGTAGCCAATATTATCAATCATCACAAGGAACACAAATGAGTACAAATATAAAA
This sequence comes from Helicobacter cetorum, assembly GCA_022729755.1. Taxonomy (GTDB): domain Bacteria; phylum Campylobacterota; class Campylobacteria; order Campylobacterales; family BB28; genus BB28. Next base: position 1,431 of record DZAZ01000083.1, read on the forward strand.
ATTTCAACATCAACAAATATTAATGGTTTAAAAGTGGCTTTTGCGACAAATGATATGCAAAACATTGATGCACACTTTGGTTCGTGTCAAAAATTTGCAGTTTATAGTGTTTCAAAAGATGGTAATCAAATATCGCAAATTATCCATACAAAAGAGGAAAAAAATAAAGATGGCGATAAAACGGCAAATATTATTAATGCCTTAAAAGGAATTGATATAGTTTATTTTCTGGATATTGGAGCGATTGCTGCCGCAAAAGTGATTAATTCTAAAATTTTTCCAATTAAATATAAAGAGATAGTTTCGATTGAAGAGGAGTTATCAAAATTATCAACAATGCTAAATTCAAATCCTCCTCCATTTATAAAAAAAATAGTAGCAATGAAAGGCTTATAAATGAGAGAATTATTTAAAAAAACATTAGTTGGACAAATTAGAGCTTTGGACCAATTTGGTTATTGGGATAAAAAAAGCGATGAAGAGTTATTAAGCTCAAAATATATAAAAACTAAAGAAGATTTGAAAAATATTCCAATTATTGGTGATATTAGCGAAGTGCAAATAAAAGATATAAGAATGATTTTTCAAGCATTAGCTTTGGCATTTGAAAAACAAAGCGGAGTTATGGGAAGTGTGATTATGGAGATGAGCCACGAGGGCTTTGGACGGGCTGTTGTGATAGTTGATAAAATCGTAATAGTTGATAAATTTTTCAAAGATGCTCATAGATTTGGATATAGAACTTTGGAAGATTTAGAGATTGCGGGTGAGAAATTTTTAAATGAAGCGATAAAAATTTATAACTCTTTTAAAGGTTTGGAAAATGGCTAATATAGGTATATTTTATGGAACTTGCGGAGGAACTACAAAAATAGTTGCAAATGCTTTACAAGAAGCTTTTGAAATTGAAGATGAAGATTGTATAAATATCGAAGAAGATTACGATGAGTTAGAGCAATTTGAGAAGTATGATGTGCTATTTTTAGGCAGTTCAACTTGGGGACAAGGTGACCTTCAACACGGTTGGGTTGATATACTTTTAGAGCTTTCTGATAGTGATATTAATTTTTTTGGTAAAAAAGTTGCTTTTTTTGGAGCGGGTGACTCAAAAAAACATAGTGAGCATTTTTGTAGTGCATTAGGTAAATTATATAAAGCTTTTAAATCAAAAGGTGCAACTAGTATTGGTTTTGTGGATGCTAATGAATATACTTATAAAAGTTCACTTGCACTAATTGATAATAAATTTTGTGGACTTGCAATAGATGAACATAATGAAGCTAATAAGACAAAAGATAGAATAGATAAATGGATTGCACACTTAAAAACGGAGGTGTGAAGTGAAAAATATAGAAAAATTTTTTAAATTACAAGATGCAGAAGAGTATTTTGATTTTTTTGCAATAGAGTATGATAAAAATTTAATTGATGTCAAAAGGTTTCATATTTTAAAAGAGTATGGCAATCTCATAAAAAAGGGATTTGCGAATTTTAAAGATGAAGCTCAATTATTTGATTTTTTAAAGTTTTCACTTTTGCGAGTTTATTTTGATTTTAAAAATGGTTATTCTCCAAGTGCAGCCGAAGTTTGGAAAGTTTATGATAGTTCAAAAAGTTGTACTAGTGGTTGTGGTGGGTGTTAGATGAGGTTTGATAACGATATGCCCATATTTAGGGTTGGTCAAAAGGTTGAACTTTTAGTTGATATTAAAAACGATGGGACTTATCCTTATGCAAAAGTTGGTGAACTTTTAGCAAAAAAAGGTTCTGTTGGATACATTAGAAAAATTGGGGATTTTTTACAAACAATTAAAGTTTATGAAGTTCATCTTATGTGTGAGGGGAATTTAGTTGAAGCTGTTGGAGCTAGAGATTTTGAGCTAAATTTACTTGAAAATTATGAAGATGAAGTTGAGGAAGAACTTAAATGGATACGAGAGTATCGAGCAAATAAAATTCAATCTTAAAAAAAGGAGTGTGTGTGGCAAAAGTTATTTTTATGCATTTTAGTAAAGAAAATGATGGGCTTTATGATGCAAAAATCGGTGAGCCAATCGTAAGATTTGCTAAAGAAAAAAATATCCCTATAAGTTTTGAGTGTCAAGAGGGAAATTGTGGTAGTTGTTTGGTTAGTGTTGAGCATATTGCAAATGAAGAACCAACTAGTTATATGGAAGATTCTGAACTTGATAAATTGGTTGAACTTGGGGCAATAACACAAAAAGAGGCAAATTATTGCCAACAATTTACAGTTAGTCCAAAAGTTAGACTTGCTTGTCAAATGTTGATAAAAGGCGATGTTTTAATCAAACCTTACAAAGGTTAATGTATATTTTTTATACAACTTATTAAAACATTTTTTGAATATTTTAAATACAATCATAAGGATAAAATATGACAACTAGAGTAGAAATTAAAAATGATTTCCTAGCTATCAATGTAAAGCCAGGAAGTACTATTCAAGATGTAGTTGAGGCGAGTGGAAGTGCATTACCATTTGGTTGCCGTGACGGTGAGTGTGGTACTTGTATCGTTGAAGTAGAACAAGGAATGGAATTTTTAACACCTCTTACGGACAAAGAGAAAAAAGTTTTAAAAGAGATTTGCAGTGGTACTTGTACACCAAATTCACGACTTAGTTGTCAAATGAAAATTGCAAAAGCAAATGGAGTTGTGAGAATTAGATATTAATTAATAACTCTTTTTCTCCTTCATTTTGCTAAAAATTGGAGGACGAAATGAAATTGGCTCAAAAACAAGAACTTCAAGTTGGATTTAATTTAAAAATGTGGTTGCCACTTTTACAATCACCTCTACAAGAGTTGGAAAATCACTTAAATACTTATAAAAGTGATAATCCGTTTTTAGAGGTAAAATCGCCAATAAATAAAGGTGATTTTTTTAGCAAAAGTAGCGATTTTGTGGAAGAGCTTGTAATAGATAAACAATCGCTTTATGAAAAATTATTTAATCAAATTGAACCTCCACTTTTTCCAACACCAAAATCTCAAAATATAGCATTTGACATAATAGAACAAATTAACGAATATGGTTATTTTTATGGTTCTATCGAAAAAATTGCTATTAAAAACTCTGTTACTAATGAGTTTGTTGAAAATATTAGAACTAGATTTGCATATCTTGAACCACTTGGAATTGGTGCAATTGATTATAAGGAGTCATTTTTATTTCAACTTAATGATTTGGACATCGACACTGAATTATCAAAATTTACAAAAAAATTGATAGAAAATATTGAAAAAATAGATAAATACTCAACTCATCATCTATTTTTAAAAGCAAAAAATATAATAAAAAGTTTCAAAAATCCGCCAGCAATTGAGTATCTTGAGGGTGAAGAGAAAATTATTCCAGATTTTTTTATAGAAGTTAAAAGTGATATAAATTTAAAAATAAATAGTAGTTACTATCCAGATATAGTGATAAAAGAGCCATTTTCAACTCAAAATGAAAATATAAAAGATAAGATAAAAGAGGCTAAAAACCTCCTAAATTTGCTCAATTTAAGGAAATCAACTCTATATAAATTGGTGCTTAGTATCGTAGAGAAACAACTCTCTTTCTTTGTTGGAGGTGAATTAAAACCCCTTAAAATGTCTGAAATTGCAAATGAGTTAGGTTTTGCAGAATCTACCATAAGCAGGGCAGTTTCAAATAAATATATAGAGTGTTCTCGTGGTATTTATGCACTAAAAGATTTTTTCACAAATGCTATTAACGATGAAGAAGTTTCTTCAAGCGAAATTAAAAGTTTTATGAAAAGATTAATAGAGTATGAAAATCAAAACATACCCCTAACTGACGATGATATGCTTATCAGAATAAAAGAGAGATTTGGAGTAGAGATGGTTAGAAGAAGTATTACAAAATATCGTAAACTAGAAAATATTCCATCTTCAAAAGAGCGAAAGAAGTTTTATAAGGTGATGTGAAAATATGAACGGCTTAAAATTATATTTGTTTTTTTTCAAATAGTTTCTAAATATTTCACTTTACTTTCCCATCTCATTCTCAATTATCCTCAAATTTCCTCTAAAAATATCTAAATTATAATGTCCATTTGGAAATATAGTTTCAAGAATCTTAATAGCTTTATCTATATACTCTTTTGCTTTTTCATACTCTCCTAAATCTCTATAAATCAAAGATAAATTATTATATGAAATGGCTAAATCAGGGTGATTTTTATCTGGCATTTTTTCAAAAATTTCAAGTGATTTTTTAGCAAACTCTAATGCACTTTTCAAATCTTCTAAAGCTTGATAAAGCATTGATAAATTATTATATGAAGTGGCTAAAAGTGGATGATTTTTATCTAACACTTTTTCATAAATTTCATTAGCTTTTTTAGCAAACTCTAATGCACTTTTCAAATCTCCTAAATCTTGATAAGTTGTTGATAAATTATTATATGAAGTGGCTAAAGATGGGTGATTTTTATCTAATGTTTTTTCTTTAATTTCAAGTGACTTTTTAGCAAACTCTAATGCATTTTGAAGTTCTCCTAAAGCTTGATAAATAGTTGATAAATTATTATATGAAGTGGCTAAAGATGAGTCATTTTTATCTAATACTTTTTCGCTTATTTCAAGTGACTTTTTAGTAAACTCTAATGCACTTTTTAAATCTCCTAAAGCTTGATAAATAGTTGATAAATTATTATATGATTGTGCTAAATCAGGGTGATTTTTATCTAACACTTTTTCTCTAATTTCAAGTGACTTTTTAGCAAACTCTAATGCACTTTTCAAATCTCCTAAATCTTGATAAATCACAGATAAATTATTTGATAATGAGGCTATTTTCTCGTTTTCCTCTTTGACTGTTTCTAAAATATTCTTTGCAAATATGATATATTTAAATCCATTTATTGGATTTATTTTCCAAGATTCATAAAGTTTAGATATAAAATACTCTATTACATCTTTTACCTCTTCAAAAGTTGGTTTTTTTTCTAAATTTATAAACTCTATTATTAATTGATGAATCTTATAGTTAGATTCATTTTGATTTATCCAACCTTTTGATATCAACTCATTTAACTCATTTTCAAATTCACTTAAACTATTTTTATCAATTTTAAACATTTCTTTTAAATCACTAAAACTTATCTCAACTGATGGTAAAATCGCAAACTTTTTTAAAATTAATATCTGTTTTGCTGTTAAAGAATCTAAGTTAAAGAGTGTTTTTATATGTTCGATAATTAAATCGCTTTTATCTTTGAAATCTATTTTTGTTTTTATCTCTTGCAACTTTTTTTCTTTAAAATTACTGTAAATAGATTCCAAAGAGTTTAAATTGCTTTTTTGGATTGTTTTTGCAATTAATTCAATTAATAGTGAGTGATTGTCAATATGTTTTAGTAGATTCTTTAGATTCTCTTTATCATAAGATTTTTTACAATGTTTTTCAAATAATCTTACTGCTTCATCATCATTTAACTTTTCGATACTAATCATATTTATATCATCAATTTTACTTCTTGAAGTTATCAATATTTTAAAATTTGGTAAAAAATCTTTTACTTCTCTTTTATCTTGCATTGTTGGATTATCGAAGTTATCAATTATCATTAAATTATTGCCACTTAAATTATTTAATTCATAAATAATTTTATTAAAAACTTCAATTTCATTTTTACTAAAACCAAACCTTGAGTTTAAATCTTTAATGATAGAAGAAGTTAAAGAATCTTTATAATTTATCCAAGCTTTGTAATCAAAACCATTTAAATTTCTATTTAAAAATTCTTTTGCAATTGTAGTTTTTCCAATTCCAGCAACACCTGTAAGTAAAAGTAAAGTTTCACCATTTCTAAAACTATTTGCAATTAAATTTAACTCATCTTCCCTTCCAATAAATGTTTCGACTTTTCTAGGAAGATGAGTTAAGGCTTTTTTGGCTCTTCCTTTTGATTGTGAATATGTGTTTCGGTTTTATTTCCTCCAACATTATCACCAGTACCTGAATGATTTTGCGTTATATTTTTAGTAATTACATATATAAAACCACTAGCCACAACACCAATAATAAAATTTATTAAGATTTTTTTACTCATTTTCTCTCCTAAAAATATTTTAAAGTTATCATTATAAAATTTTAAGCTTAAAATATAATACCAAATCTTCCTAAGATTTAGGTATAATATTATTATGATAAGT
>DZAZ01000021.1 GCA_022729755.1 Helicobacter cetorum
TGCAAGACTAGGATACCGAGTTGGGTTAAAAAGTGCATTATTATAATCAACTTTTCCTGGATAAATTTCAGGGTCTAGCCAAGGTTGAGCTTCAAAGTTTGGAGTTAGCATAAATGCTAAAATAGCAGTAATAATTACCATTGTAAACCACGAGGCTATCGCATAATAAATACCATACTTAATCGATTTAGCTCTACCTTCAGGTGTATCTTGATATTTTTTCCAAGTCATAAACCAAAAAAGTAAAAAAATTACTTCAAGATTAAATACAATCCACTCTATAAACCACTTCCAAAAAAATACCCTTATAAGTCCTCCAATAGCATTAGGACTTATGATATTTGCATGTATCCACATACCAATACCAGTTAATGCACCTACTGAAGTTGTTATTATAAAAAAAACCATTAAAATTTTATAAGTCATATTATAAACTACTAAATCATTTCTTTTATTAGCCCACCAAGCAAGTGCAGCTAAAACAACAGAACCACCAACTGCCCCCCCGTGAGAGACAAAAACATGAATAATGGCATTTATTGCCATTAACATTCTTTGACCTATCACGGGCATTTCGAATATTGGAAAATCGAACATTTGCTTCCTTTTATAAAAATTGTTTTTTACTTAAAGAAGCAACACTTAATATAACTTACAATATAATAAAGTGTTGCTTAGCAACGAGTAAGCTTGTCTATCTTGGAGTGCCAACTTTTTAGATAGATAAGCTTAGGTTTAAAATACTTACTTAATAACACCTCCTAAATAATAAGATTAAAAATGTAAGATAATCAAGATAATATTGTTTTAATGTTAATTTTGTGTTAAAAAATTTTAATATTTTTTAAGATTAAACCAAACACTCATCTATTACTTCCATTAGTGTTGTTTTTGAAAATGGTTTTGTCAGCACAGCACAAACATCGCAATCTTTCGGGAGTTCATTTAAAAATGAGCTTGTAATTAAAATTGGCACATCTTCATCAATTTTTCTAACTTCATTTATCATCTCTTGACCACTTAAAAACGGCAAATGAAGGTCGGTTATCACCAAATCTATCTCATCTTTATAAGTCTTATACAACTCAACCCCATCTATTCCATTTGATGCAACATAAATTTTTGATACCAACTTTTCTAGTATAGTTGTAAAAATTTCTCTTGTCTCATCCTCATCTTCTACATATAAAAAAACTTTGTCTTTGTAATTTTTAATTCTTTGCATATGGTACCTCTATTATAAATTTTGCTCCAATTTGATTATTAATACATAAAAAATTTTGTGCATATATACTTCCATTGAAATTATTTTCAATAATAGTTTTTGATAAGTGAAGCCCTATTCCTGTGCCTTTTTCACCTTTACTTGTGACATAGGGTTCAAAAAGTTTATTTAAAATTTCACTCTTTATTCCACCTCCATTGTCGCAAATAGATATATTTACTGTGTTTTTTTCATCATTTTTTGACAATATTATTAATATTTGCTCATAAAATTTAGTTTTTTCAATACATTTTGTTCGCTTTTCTAAAATTGCATCTTTTGAATTATTTAAAATATTTAAAATCACTTGCTTAAACTCATTAGAATAACCCAAAATACACAAATCCATTTCAGAACTTTCGACATTTATTTTGACCTCTATTGCATTATTTTTAAATTGAGGCATTAAAAGTTCAATTATTTCGCTAATTGCCTTTTTTACATTAAAAATTGTCTTCTCTTTTGTTGGTTTAAAAAAGTTTCTAAAATCATCGATAGTTTGAGCCATAAATTGAATTTGATTGCTTGATTGATTAATACATCCTCGTATATCACTTTCGCTAATTCCATCAAGTTCAATTGCAATTTCTAAATTTACCAAATTTCCAGCTAAAACATTTAATGGTTGTTTCCATTGATGTGCGATTGCCCCAATCATTTCGCCCATAGAAGCCATTTTTGATTGTTGGATTAACATCTCTTCTTGTTTTTTTCTCTCATTTTCAATATTTTTTAAGTGTGTAACATCCGTTAAAATTATCAATTCCAAATTGTTCTTTAACACTTCTATTTTACTTTTTACAATATGTACGTATATTATTTCACCACTCTTTTTTTTAGCAATTGCCTCTTTTTGATTATTTGAAAATTCTATTAAGTTGTAAAAATCTTTATTCATTAACTCAACTTCTTCCTCATAATCAAAAATATTACAAAAAGCTTTATTGACTTTTACTATTTTTTTATTTTTATCAATTAGGCAAATTCCAAATGCGGCATTATCAAAAATAGATGAAATTAAAACCTCTTTTTCAAGTCTTTTTCTAATTTCAGTATCGATTTTTTCTTCAAGCAAAACAGTTAATTCTATTAATTTTTCACTTTTTTTATTGATTAACTCTTCTTGTTTCTTTTTAAAAATCAAATCATCTTTTTTACTCTCAATTTGTTTTGAAATTTTAAATAGTGTATCTTTTAAATTATCAGAATTGATTGGTTTAAATAAAAACTCTTTAATTCCAATTTTTATAGATTCGATTAAAAGTTCAACTTTTGAGTGTGAAGAAATTATCACAATAGGAATATTCTCATTAATTGCCCTAATTTTTTTGGACATTGTCAACCCATCCATTACAGGCATTTCAATATCAGTGATAATAATATCTGGCTTATGTTCTAAATATAAATGAAACCCCTCTTCTCCATTTTCAGCCACATAAAAATCGCCGATGAAGTCTTTCACCATACTCTTAAATGTTTCCCTTATCGTTTTGCTATCGTCTATAAACAAAACTGTTGATTTAATTTTTTGCATTTTTTTTCCTAAATCGTAACTAAAAGCATTCTAATATATCATAATTAAATTAAAAAATAGGATAAGAAAAAGTTGGGGGTTTATTCTCTAAAAGCCATTTGTACAATTTGAGGTTTTGCTTCATCATAAGCTTTAATTTTAAATCCATCTATCGCAATTCCATCTTTTAGCTCAACTACGATTACTTGCAAAATAGATTTACATTTATTTGGAATATCATATTTTACAGGAAGTCCTGTTAAAAATTTTTTTATGGGTTCGCTACTATCCATTCCTATTACATTATCTCGACACCCACTAAGTCCAACATCGCTTACATAAAAAGTATTACTATCAATCACTAAATCATCTGTTCCAATGTGAGTATGAGTTCCACAAATAGCACTAACTTTGCCTTTTAACATTTGAAACATTGAGCGTTTTTCACTTGTAGCTTCAGCGTGAAAATCTATAAATATATTTTTATAACCCTCATTATGAAGCTTTTCAATCTCTTCATTAGCACAAATAAATGGATTAGTAACTTGTGGCATCGTAAAAATACCCATTAAATTCAAAACAGCTAACTTTTCACCATTAATTTCAATCTTAAAAAGTCCCGTTCCAATGACACCATTAGGATAATTGTGAGGTCGTAAAATATTTAAACTCTCAAGCAAAGGCAAAATATCTTTTTTATCCCAAGTGTGATTACCTCCCGTCATTAGGTCAATTCCAGAGTTAAAAAGTTCCATAGCATTTTTATGAGTTAATCCAAAACCGTGACTCGCATTTTCACTATTTGCAATTACAAAATCAATTTTAAACTCATCTCTTATATTTTTTAAGTGCTGTTTTATCATTTTTCTACCAGCTCTGCCAACAATATCACCAATAAAAGCTATTTTCATTTTAATAATTACCTTTGCTTATATCTTGAAGTAATTTTTTAGCTTCGTAAGTTTTTGCAATATAGCCATCAAATACAAATTTTGATGCAGGAAAACTCCCTGATAATTCATTATAAATTTCAACTCTTTTATCTATAAATTTTTCAATAATATTAAATAAATTTATTAAAGATTCTTCCGAATCTACATATTTTAAAAGTTGGCTTATCATTTTTTTTCGTTCATCAGTTGGAAGTTTTTCTCCAAACTCATAAGCAATAGCTTTAATATCCCATCTTGAAAAGTAAATTCCACTAAAATTTGGATTTAAAAGTTTTGTTTTAATTAAGTCGCTAAAAGTATGGGTTTCTTCCTCTTTTTCAGCACTACTACACTCACTTGCTCGTTCATTAATATTGCAATTATCAAATGCTTCTTCAAAATCAAACTCTCTCATTTTTCTCCTTATTTGCAAATTTAATTTAAATTAATTTTAAACACATTATATCTACAAAACTCTAAGAAAAAACCAATTTTGAGTATAATTTTATAAAAATTTAGGATTTTAATGTCACAAAATAAAACTTTGATAGATGAGTATTTTGAGTATCAACTTGAATATGAGAAAAAATATGGAGTTGATACGATTGTTTTAATGGAAATTGGGAGTTTTTATGAAGCTTATGGAATTGATAATGAGATTGAACAAATTGGAAAAGCAAAGGAAGTTGCAAATTTACTCAATATTCAGCTAACTAGAAAAGATAAATCTATTTTAGAGAGTTCTCGCAAAAATCCCTTGCTTTGTGGAGTTCCAACTGTTTCATTTGAGCGATACCTTGATACTTTGCTAAAGCTTAATAAATTTACGATTGTGCTAGTTGAACAAGTTAGCCCACCTCCAAAAGTGAAGCGAAAAGTCACAAAAATAATAAGCCCTGGAACTCAAATCAATAGCTTAAATGATGAAAATAGTTATCTTATGTCGCTTTGTATTCAAGAGGAAAAAAGTAGAGTTTATACGGTTGGATGTAGTTATATTGACCTCTCAACTGGCAAAAATTCTGTTCTTGAGCTTTATGGCACACTTGATGATAAGCATTTTAGCTTAGATGCGATATTAAAACTCATTAAAGCAATTACACCAAAAGAGATTTTAATAAATACTCTCGATGTTATAGAGCTTTCCAATGAAGAGATAATAAATTATTTTGAGATTCACAATATTCCATATCATATTTTTAACAATAAAATTCCCTCTATTATGAAAAATATTGATTATCAAAATGAGGTTTTAAGGGCGATTTTTAATGAACAATCTTTTCTAACTCCAATTGAAGCCCTTCATCTTGAGCGAACTCCAACGGCAACTTTAAGCTATATTTTGATGCTTAAATTTGTCAGCGAACACGATAGAAATATCATCAAAAATATCGATAAACCAAAGCGAGATATTCACAATTTTTACCTATATCTTGGCTCTTCTAGTCTTTCGCAACTCAATGTAATTGCAAATAAACTCTCTGAAGCTGAAAGTAGTGTGAATAGTCTTTATAGCTTAATTGCTAAAACCTCAACTCCAATGGGTAAGCGATTACTCAAAGATAGGCTCTTAAATCCGATAGTTGATAGTGAAACTCTAAATAAAAGATACAATCAAGTTGAGATTTTTTTACCACTTTATAAAGAGGTTGAAAAGTATTTAAATGAGATAATCGATATTGAGAGATTAAATCGTAAAATGTCACTTTTAACTCTACAACCAGCCGAATTTAGCTATCTTCACGGAGCTTATAACTCAATTGAAAATTTAATAAATCTTCTAAAAAGTTTAAATATACAAGGAGTTGAAGATTTAAATTTAAATAGTAGTGAAATTGAGCTTTTTAAAAATTTTAGAGCTGAATATATGGCGATTTTTGATGTCTTTAAAATGGCGAAATTTAACTTAAATCAACTTGAAGAGTCTTTTTTTAATGTTGGAGTAAATCCTCAAATTGATGAGATAGATTTTGAGATTAAGCGATATTTTAAAGAGCTTGAAATGATTGCAAATTCAATTTCGCACACAATAGAAAAGAATAGTTTTTATTTAAAAATAGAATTCAATGAAAAAGATGCTTATCATTTGACTTTGACTAATTCAAAATTTAAACTCTTAGATAAAGCTAAATTAAAAGAGTTTGATTTTAAAAGCTTAACAAATCTCACAAAATTAAAAAGTGCTGAAATTAGCCTAATTTCTGATAAAATCATAAGTGCAAAAGTTAAACTTTCAACAATTTTGAAAGAGGAGTATTTAAAATATTTAGAAATTTTTTATCAAAAGTATAAATTTATAATGTTTAAATTAGTTGAATTTATCTCAACAATTGATGTAATAAAAACTTCAGCCAAAGTAGCCAAACTTTATAATTATGCAAAACCAAAGATAAAAGAGTGTGAGGAGTCGTTTTTTGAGGCGATAGATTTAAGACATCCATTAATTGAACAAATTAATTACAATTCAACATTTATTCCAAATTCTATTTTTTTGGGAAATAAAAAATTCGCTTCAACTGTGGGAAAAGAGTGTGTAACATCTTTGGCAAAAGAGAGTGAAAAGATTGAGGGAATGCTGATTTACGGTGTAAATGCTTCGGGAAAAAGCTCGATGATGAAAAGCATCGGTCTAGCAATCATTATGGCACAATCAGGTTTTTTTGTGTCGGCATCTTCGTTTATCTATTCGCCTTTTCACTCGCTTTTTACTCGAATTAGTGGAGATGATAATATTTTCAAAGGGCTTTCTTCATTTGCGATTGAAATGGTGGAACTTCGCGATATTTTGACGAGGGCAAATTCAAAAAGTTTAGTTTTAGGCGATGAGATAAGCCACGGCACAGAGACAACTTCAGGTCAGGCAATCGTGGCTTCAGCAATAATCGAACTAGCTAGACGAGAAAGCATTTTTATCTTTGCAACTCATCTTCATCAACTCTCAAAAATGCAAAAGATAAATTCACTCCCAAATGTTGCCCATTTTCATCTAAAAGTGCTTTATGATGATAAAGAGAAAAAATTAATTTATGATAGAAAATTGGCACTTGGTTCAGGAAGTGCTGTTTATGGGCTTGAAGTAGCAAAGTCGTTAAATTTAGATAAACGATTTTTAAATTTAGCTTATCAAATACGAGATGAGATAATGCAAGAAGAAGATGAGGTTTATAAGCTTTTAACTTCGCCAAAAACTTCGCGATATAATTCAAAAGTGCTAATTACAAAATGTGCGATTTGTGGTGAAATTGCTGAAGATGTGCATCATATCAAATCTCAAGCCACAACTTTAAAAAACACTCATCATAAAAGTAATTTAGTTGCACTTTGTAATAAACACCATAAAATGGTGCATACGAAAAAATTAATTATCAAAGGTTTTCTTCACACTTCAAAAGGATTGGAACTTGATTATGAATTTTGTGAATAAATATTACTTATACTGATAGTCCTACTTACTTTCCAATTGCATTGATTTAAAGAACACTTGTCAAGATTTTACGGAAATACAAAAATATTCTATTTTCAACTCAATATCTTAAGAATGTTAAAAGAACTTTATAGTTTTTCTGTTAAAATTCTAGTAAAACTAAACTTAATTTTTTTTGCAAAATTCATCTCACGACATAAAGAGGTTCGAGTTTTTAATTTTTCTAATTATAGAGAGGGAGTTGATAATGGAGTATTTTAAAAGACAAATCGAATTATGGGGAGAAAAAACTCAAAATTCACTAAAAGATAAATCAATTGCAATAATAGGTGCAGGTGGGCTTGGTTGCAGTGTTGGAATAAGTCTTGGAAGTAGTGGAATAGGGAAGGTTTATATAGTAGATTTTGACACAGTTTCAGTCCATAATATTCATCGTCAAATTGCATTTAGATTGAGCGATGAGGGTAAAAATAAGGCCGAAGTTTTGAGAGATTTACTCATTTCAAGATGTGATTTTGTTGAGGTTGAAAGTTTTATCGAAGGAATTGATGAGTTTAGCAAACGAGATTTGAAGCTTGATTTAATAATAGATTGCACCGACAATTTAATAGCTAGAAATAAAATCGATGAGTTTGCAAAGCTTAAAAATATAAGTTGGATTTATGCAAGTGTTGAAGAGTTTCTAGGGCAAGTTTGCTTCTTTGATAAAGCGATTTTTAAAACTATTTTCAATGTAAAAGAAACAACTCCAAGTGGAGTAACTCCACCGATGGTAATGCACATAGCTTCACTTCAATCAACTTTAGCACTTCGTTTTTTGGTTGGACTTGAAATAAAAAAAGATTTGCTATATTATCTTTCATTTGAAAATGCAGAGTTAAAAACACAAAAGTTTAAATTACCTATAAGTTAGTTTAATTTTTATTTATGCTATATTAATATAAAATCAAGTGTCAGGAGATGTCTTGATATGCTGATTTTTAATCATTTTTAATAAAAGGAAACAAAATGAAGAGTTACAATGGATTGTTAAAAAGGGGTTTGGGGCTTAGTGTTGTTGCAAGTGCATTAATTGCTCAAAGTTTGATGGCTGTAGATTATAATGTAACGGTAGAAAATAATATAACATTATTAGATGGCAATTTAACCGATAAAGCAAATGGTGATATAAATATTAGTGCGATTTATGGAACTAAACACCGTGATATAAATTTAACAAAAGATGTAAATATAAGCTTTTTAGATTTTAATTTCACAAGAGAGTTAAACACGAGTACAACAGTAGGTGATAGTAATTTAACTCAAGTAAGTTTAGTATTAGATTGTAATAATACAATTAATTATTGTAATTCTATAGTTAAAGGTGTACATATTTATAGAGAAAATGACAATAATAAGAGTACTGCTCTTACTAAAGATATAAATTGGACAAGTGGTGACATTTTAATAGGAACTAACACTACTATTCCTTCTAATAAATCAGAATTCAATATTACTATTGATAATACCAATGTTCTTAAAAGTAATATTTACTCTTATTTAGACTATAATGTATCTTATTATGTAGTAATTGAGTTTAATGCTTCTGTTTCAGATGTGAATTTTAGTTTAAGTGTTCCTCAAAAAACAGCTTTTGAAGTAAATGATACTAATGTTTCATCTAGCTTAAATGCAGATTTTAATGGAACTATGGTACATTTAAATAGGAGAATAGTTACACCTACACCTAGTTTGGGTGATTATAATGTGAGTGTACGAGATAAAATAAAATTAAGAGAAGGTAATTCTACAAGTGGAACTGGAGATGTAAATATTTCATCAAATTATGAAATAAATTTAACTAAAGATGTAAATATAAGCTTTTTAGATTTTAACTTTACAAGAGATTTAAATGTTAGTACATATAATTTTCTACAAACAGATAGTAACTTAACTCAAGTTAGTTTAATATTGGATTGTAACACAACCAATTATTGTAATTCAGTTATAAAAGGTGTGCATATCTTCAGAGAAAATGATGGCAACCATACACAAGGTAATACAGCTTTATCTTATGATATGAACTGGTCAAGTGGTGATATTTTAATAGGAACTAATAGCACTATTCCTTCAAATTCAAGAGAATTTAATATTACTATCAATAGTAATCCAGATAGTACTACTGAAAATAATAGAACAATTTACTCTTATGCACATTATAATGTGTCTTATTATGTAGTATTAGAACTTAATAGTTCTATTTCAGATATAAACTTAAGTATAGATGTTAATAAATCAATAGGTTTTGAAGTAAATGGAACTGCTCACACAACATCTCCTTCTAAATTAATGGCAGATTTTAATGGAACACATACTTATTTAAATAAAATGTTAACACCAACACCAACACCAACACCAACACCAACACCAACACCAACACCAACAGCATCATCATCAACTACTACAGTAACATCAACAACAAGTACTGATGGCGGTGTTATAGTTGGTGGAACACTAGATAGTACAACTTCAACAACTGATGTAAAAGTTGTGTTAGGTGATACTGTAAGTATTGATACTAGTATCGCTTCTTATACAACAAGTACAATTAATGACACAACAAAAACTTCTGAAATAAAAGTTGAGTTAAAAGAGATAATATCAGGGTTACTTCACCAATTAACACTGGTAATCTTATCAAACATTGCTACAATTGAAAACTTAACAACTGGTGGAGTTAAAGCGACTGAAGTATCTAAAGAAGGTCATACAAATGTAGTTAAAGTTGAAAAAACAGGTGATACAAATATAGAAATGACATCAAAAGATAAGAAAAATAAAATAAGTGCTGACATTCCAGCTGGAAAAGAAGGTGCTAAAATCCATACTGATAAAGATACTGGAAATATAGTAGCTGAAACTAAAATTGATAGTGGAAATACTAATAAAACTGTTAGTATTACGATTGTTGTAAATCCAAATGAAAATAGCTCAAAAGCCTCTATTTCTCAAGATGCATTTCCAAGTGAAGTTATAAAACAAATTACGGGTGGAAGTGTAAATATAATTATTATAACAGGAGCTCCAGCAAATGCGGGAGTAACATCATCTTTAACAAAATTCCTTTTTGGCAATTTAAGAGCAACTTCAACTAAAGCAACGGGTTTAAGTACAACATTCCAATCAACTAGAAGTTTCTTTGCATCCAATAGAAAAACAAGCAGAGCTACAAGTTATGCGGGGGCTTCTAGTGTTGAAATTATTCCTACAAGTGCTTGGCAAAAATTTGAAGAAGTTGTTATGTTTGATGGTAAAAGAAGCTTAAAATTACTATTAGGTAGTGCTGATATTGTGGTTGATGGCAAAAGAAGTGCTATGAGCCAAAATGAAGAGTATTTATTACCTTTACAAGTTGAAACAACAAGCGAAATACCGACAACAGAAACACCAACAAAAGCAATCTTTAATAATGGCAAATTATCATTAACAAGTGGTTGGAATTTAATCTCTTTACCAACAGATACAACTGTAAGTGACATCAGTATATTTGGGGATTATAGTGCTATGTGGAGTTATAGTGATGGAAAATGGTCAAATCCAACAACAATTTCAAAAGCTCAAGGTTTTTGGATTAAAATGAATTTAGCTAAAGATGTTGCATTTAGTGGTAATACTTATACTCCAACTTTACCAACAACTACGGGATGGAGTTTAATGGGTACGGGAAGTGATTTAAGTAACTTTAAATCAACAAATTCACTTCAAGCAGTTTGGGTTAATCAAAATGCTCAATGGTCTGAAAATCCAACTACCATATACAGAGGTCAAGGTTTTTGGATTAAAAAATAAGGAAATTTTCCTTTTTTTTAATTAGGTGCAGATTTTGGACTTTTTAAACATGTAGCTAAAAATATCTTCTATAATTAAATTTTTTGTATCCTAAAAAATGGGTTTCAAACTAATCAAACTTATTTATCATATTGTTATAAATTAGGTTTTAATGTTAAATTATTAAAAAAATAATAAAGGGGATTGTTATGAAAAATAAAAAAATTTTATCGATAGTAGTTGCTACTACTCTATGTTCGATAAATCTTTCAGCAGATAGTTACACTTATTCAACTCAAAAAGGTTGGAATTTAGTAGGTGCAGTAGATGATATTACAAATTTTGAATCATTTAAAGCAAATGGAACAAAAATTTGGGTTTATAATCTTGTGTGGAGTGAAATAGATTTAAATTCTAATAACTCTAAAATTTCAAAAGGTCAAGGTTTTTGGTTTTTATCAAATACTACAAATCCAATAGTTATAAGTGACTCTATACCAACTGAAAATACATCAACTAATATTAACTCAACAACTCCAACTTTTAGAGTAGTTGATACAAATCAAATTAAATGTTTTGATTCAAATGGAATAGAATCAAGTTGTGCTAATAGTGGGCAAGATGGTGCTTATGTTAATAATGCACAATCATATACAAAAAATAGTGATGGAACAGTTACCGATAATATAACGGGTCTTGTTTGGCAAAACACATCTGATACAAACGGAGATGGAGTTATAAATGTAAGTGATAAGATGAGTTATGAAAATGCAAAAACTTATTGTGAAAATTTAACTCTAGCAAATAAAAGTGATTGGAGATTACCAGATATTAAAACTATGTACTCTTTAATTGATTTTAGTGGTAAAGATGTAAGTGGATACAATGGAAATGATACAACTTCTCTAACACCATTTATAAATACAAATTATTTCAATTTTGGATACGGAGATACAACAGCAGGTGAGAGAATCATCGATGCACAATGGGCAACTACTACTAAATATGTATATACGACAATGGGTGGTAATGATACTATGTTTGGAGTAAATTTAGCTGATGGAAGAATAAAAGGTTATCCAACTAGCGCACAAGGAGTAAGTAAATTATTTTATGTGCAGTGTGTTAGAGAAAGTGAAGATTATGGTAAAAATAGTTTTGTAAATAATGGTGATAAAACAATTAGCGACAATGCAACAGGCTTAATGTGGCAACAAGATGATAGCAGTCAAACTTTAACTTGGAGTGAAGCTATAAGTTATTGTGAAAATTTAACTTTAGCAAATTATAGTGATTGGAGATTAGCTAATGCAAAAGAACTTCAAAGTATAGTTGATTATACAAAATCACCAGATACAACAAATTCACCAGCAATTGATTCTAGCTTTTTTAATTCAACTTCATTTACAAATGAAAATGGTAAGAGTGATTATGGATTTTATTGGAGTTCTACAACTCACAAAACATATACAGATAATGGTCAATCAGCTGTTTATGTAAGTTTTGGTAGAGCTTTGGGATATATGAATAATAGTTGGCTTGATGTGCATGGAGCGGGAGCTCAAAGAAGTGATCCAAAAACACTAAGCTCAAATTTAGATCCATCTTATCAAAATGTATTTACTTATAATGGAGGCAAAGCTATAGCTCACGGACCTCAAGGTGATGTTATAAGGGGTAGTAATTTTGCTAGATGTGTGAGAAGTGTGAATTAAAATTATGAAAATTTTTAATTTATATATAATCAGTTTGAAGTTGATAGTTTGAAAAGCACAATTAAGGAGAAGATAATGTAGGGATTTCACAATAATCCCTCACATATTCATATCCTGAATATAAAGTGATAACAACTGAAGCCCAAAGTAAAATTTCACCCGCATAAAAAAACTCTTCGCCGTTCCAAGCCATTATTAAAAATCCAATTGCAATCATTTGAAGTACGGTCTTGATTTTTCCCATAAGTGAAGCTGAAATATCTCGCCCCTCACCAATTGCCATAACTCGAAGTCCAGTAATAAAAAACTCTCTCGTTAAAATCAAATATATTGCCCAAACATTAGCCCTATCAAGCATCATAAGTCCCAAAAATCCAGCTAACATTAGCATTTTATCAGCAAGTGGGTCTAGTATTTGCCCTAAAGTTGTGATTTGGTTCCAACTTCTAGCGATGTATCCATCAAAAAAATCAGTTACCGAAGCAATAACAAATAAAAGTGCAGCAAAATAATCAAGCCAACTTGAGTGCATTCCCTCAAATAGTGAATTGTCTCTATCGATTAAAAACCAAAGCATCAAAGGAGCAATTAAAATCCTAAGAAGTGCTAATATATTTGGAGTGTTAAAAATCATTTAAAACTAACTCCCCCATCAACTACAATTGTTTGACCTGTAATCCAACCAGCTTCATTAGTGCATAAAAAATAACAAATTCCACTCAAATCACTCGGCATTCCCATTCGATTTAATGGACTTCGCTTCTCAACTTCAGATTTAACCTCTTCATAATTTGGAAAAGCCCTTAGTGCATCTGTATCAATTGGACCTCCACTAACGGCATTTACTCTAATATTAAATTCGCCAAGCTCACTTGCTGCATATTTTACCATCGTCTCAACTGCTGCTTTTGAGTTAGCGTGTCCTGCATAATTAGGAGTATAGACTAAATTTCCAGTTGAACTTAAGCTTAAAATAGCTCCACTTCCGACTTTTTGCATTCTTTTAGTCGCTTCTTGCGCTCCAACTACAAAAGCTAAAACAGTCGCCGTGTAAATATTATTAAGCCCTTTTGGTTTAAGCCTCATAAATGGAGCAAATCCACCAACTACACTTCTGCCTGAAATAATCGCATTTGAGATAAAAAAATCAACTCTATCAAACTCTTTATCAATTTCACTAAAAACATTTTTATACTCATCAGGCTCAAGAATATTGAGTTTATATGATTTTGCTTTGATATTAAAGTTTTTTTGCAAATCTTCTTCTATCTCTTTGGCTAAATCCTCATTTGAATTATAAGTAAAAGCGATATTTACACCATTTTGAGCAAATTTATAAGCAATCGCTTTGCCTATTCCTCTGGTTGCCCCACTAATTACTAAAGTTTTGTTTTTCATCATTTTGGCACCTCAATTGTTGCTAAAATTTTCTCTAATTCTTGCATTGTCTCTTTACTTGGAGGAGTTAGAGGAAGTCTATACTCAAGTGTTTTTATAACTCCAGCTAAATACATAATCGCTTTTATTGGAATTGGGTTGCTTTCTATAAATAGAGTTGAATTTAATGGATAAAGCTCATTATTTATCTCTCTTGAGCCGATAAAATCGCCATCAAGTGCCAATTTAGTTAATTGTGAAATTTTATTTGGCAAAATATTTGCCGTGACTGAAATCACACCTTTACCACCACTTGCTAAAATTGGGTAATTTATCGCATCATCTCCGCTTAATACAATTAAATTTTTATCTTTAGATAAAAGCTCGATACATCGCTCCATTGAACCACTTGCCTCTTTGATTGCATAAATATTTTTTATATCACGAAAAAGTTTTATTACAGTTTCAGCTTTTAAATCAACTCCACTTCTTCCTGGAACATTATATAAAATAATAGGAATATCAATTGCATAAGCTAGTGCTTTATAGTGTTCATAAAGCCCATTTTGTGTAGGTTTATTGTAATATGGTGTTACAGTTAAAACTCCATCGGCTCCCACACTTTGAGCAAATTTTACTAAATCAATCGCTTCAAGTGTGGAGTTACTTCCTGCTCCTGCTATTACTTTAGTGAGTGTGTTTTTACAAGTAGCCACTGCAATCTCAATACATTTTTTATGCTCATTGTGGCTTAGTGTAGCACTTTCTCCCGTGGTGCCAACAGGTACAACTGCATCAATTCCATTTGCAATTTGTCTTTTAATCAATTGCTCATAAGTTTGCTCATCAACTTTTCCGTCTTTAAAAGGGGTTATTAAAGCTGTCATTGAACCAATTATCATTATTTGCCTTTTAAAATTTAATTTTTATAATTTTAACATAAATTTAAATCTTATTCAGTCCAATCACTTCAAATCTTTCGCCAACTCTTGCAAATCGGTAATATCTAATATCTTGCGGTCTTGATAAAATTGGATTTGTGGTTGAGAAAATCGTCTTAAAGCCGTGAGAGTTTGCGAATTCTCTGATTGCGTCTTGATTTGCTTTTTCAATCGCTCCAATTTCATCGATGATTAAGAAAAATGGTGAATTTACATTATTTTGTTTGTAAATACTTAAAATTGCCGTAATTATGATGATTTTGAGTAAAATTGCGGTTCCATTTGAGCCAATTCCCTTAAAAGATTTGATATTTTTTCGGTGAATTTCATTCTCATAAAAATCAAGCATCAAATCGACTCCGCTAAATTTAAGCTCCTCCTCGCCCTCAAGTCGTTTTTTGATTAATTCAAGCAAATTTGAGAGTTTTTCCAAACTAGCTTCAGCATTTTTTTTATCAAAAAAGAGTGAGTTTTCATTATTAAAAGATAAAATTGAGCTTAACTCTTCCTTGATTTCAGCTGAAATTTTTTTGAAACTTTTTTTGGAATTCAATTTGTAAGCAAATTTTATATCTTTCAAAACATCGATACTAATCCCACTCAAAGCCTCATTTACGACTTTTATTCGCTTGATTAAATCATCTTCTTTATGCGAGAGATTTTCAAGTTTGCTATCAATATCATTTATAAAATTATTAAATCGCTCTCCCTCAAGCTCTTTGTAAGTTTGGATAGATTTTAATTTTTCAAACAAATAATCCACAAACTCCATTGAATTGGTAGCTTCGCTTAAATTTTCATTCAAATCATCTTCATAAATCATATCAATTTGTGGAAAATTAACTAACTTTTTATTTAAATGGGAAATATTTTGCGAATAAGCCCGAAAATCGATTGAGTGTCGATGAGTTGTATCTTCGTATTGCTTAATCAAATCGATTAAAAGCTCACTTGAGTGAAGTTCGCTCACAAAATATAAATCAAAATTTTTAACTTTTTCAGCTCCTTCGTTAAATTTTGAAAGCTCAAACTCAACTCTTTCTATATTATTATAAAACTCTTTTGTTTCAATTTTAAATTTTTCAATTTTATTTTTAAATTTTGCTAGTGATTTCTCTTTTGCAAATAAAAATTTTCTCTCTTTCTCTTTGAAAGTATCAAACTTTTCAATTTCAGCTTTTATATTTTCAAATTCAGCCAAAAATCGCTTTGCATCTTCGCACTTATCAATTTCAATTTCAAGATTTTTCATCTCAAGTCTTAACTCTTTTATCTTTTCATTTACACTAATTTTGTTTTTTTTAAGCTCTTCATTTTTTATTTTTTGCTCAATCTCTTTTTTAGCCTCGCTATTTTGAGCTTTAAAGTTTATATCTAAATTTTTAATTGAGTTTAAAAAAGCTTTTTCAATCTCTTTTTTTGCCTCATTTATCTCATTTTGTTTTTTATTAATTTTATTTTGAAGTTCTCTTTTTTTATTTAAAATCTCCTCTTTTTGGTTATTTAACTCTTTTAATTTAGTCTCAAATTCACTTTTAGCGATAAATTTTTCTTTTTCGGTAGATTGTTTAAGTTTGGCGATTTTACTCTCAAGTTCGCTTTTTTTAGTTTCAATTTCACGATTTTTCATAAAAATTTTATCTATCTCTTTATCGCAATCATCTAAATTTGCTTGAATTCGATTATTTTTAATATCTTTTATCTCTTTTAAAACTTTTTCTCTATTTTTAAAATTTTTTTCGATTTCACTCTTTTTTTCTATAAGTAAAGCTAATTTTTCTTCAAGTTTTATTCTGCTTGGAATTGTCTCTAAAATTTCCAAATTTAGCTTAATTGCAAAAATATCATCTTCTCGCAAAATTTCAGGATTTAAGCTTGAAGTTCGCATTGAAAGAAGTTTTTTATCCATAACTGGATAAAGCTTTGCCTCCCAATCTTTCACATTCTTATCCAAAAACTCTTTAAAACTACCATCTTTTGTGATTAGCATTGAATTGGTTTGCTTAAGCTCATCTTCAATATTTTGCATATTTTTGTCAAATTCAGCCAAAATATCGCGATATTCTCGTTTATATTTTACTTCATTATCATCTATTTGAGATTTAAAACTTTTCTTTTCAAAATCTTTATCTCTAATTAAATTTTTATTTCGATAAATTTCATCTTTAAGTTTTTCAATTTCAAGGTCAATATTTACTTTTTCACTTTGAATTTTTTTATTAAATTTATCTTCAATTTCTCTGATTTCATCTTTTAAAATATTAAGCGAATCGTTTAAATTATCAATAGTTTTATCAAAACTTTCTCGCTCAAACTCTTTGCTTTGGCGATATTCATTTACAATATTATCAAGTTTATTTAATTCAATTTGCCTGTTTTCACTTGCTAAATTTTTTTCATTTTGAAATTTTTCTTTAAGTTCAAGCTCAATATTTTTGATTGAATGTTTTAAATTTTCAATTTCTCTCTCTAGTTCTTGAATTAAATTAGCATTATTCTCCTCAAGGCTAAAAATGGCTCTTTCTTTTAATTTTTTTTCATCTTTTAATCTATCGATTTTTAAATATTGCTCATTTGCCTCTTTTAATTTCTTTTCGTTAAATTTGAGTTTTAACTTTTCAATCGTTTGAATATTTGATTTTATTTCAACCAAATAGTTATCAATAAAACTTATAAATCTATCTTTTACTTTTGTGCTTAAATTCTCTTTTGCTTTTATTTTATAAATCAAACTTTTTATATCTCTTTTTTCAGCTTCAAGTGAATTTATGCTATTTTTTTCATAATTTAACCTAAAAGCGATTTTTGATTTTAATTCACTAAGTCTAATTTCAAGTTTTAAAATACTCTCTTTTAAGCTAAAACTCTCTTCAATTCGCTTTTTTTGTCTATTAAACTCTTTGAAATATTCATATGAACTTTTAAATTCATACACTTTTTTAAGATAAGCTTCACTATCAAAATTTGCCTCATAATGTGAGCTATCATCGATTGATTTATAAATTGCTTCTTTGATTGAATTTGTATCAGTTATTGCTCTTTGAATATCAAAAACTCCTGCAAAAAGCTTAATAAAAGTTTTATAATCTTTAATTGTTGCAATTGAAAAATCAAGATATTCTCTTTTAGCTCCATATAAAATTGAACGAAATTCTTCAACTGTATCAGCTCGATAATTTGGGGCTTCTTTGATATAATTTCTAATCTCTTTTATATCTTTAGCATCAATTTTACTTATATCAAACTTTTGTTTGCTAAAATATTTTGCAACTCCGCTACTTGTTCGATACATAAAGATAAAAAAATCCTCAAATACATAAATTATATATGAGTTATTTTCAGCAAAATAGTAATCTTTAAAGCTACTTTTTTCGCGGTCAATCCCAAGTAAATATCCATCACTTACAAATAAATATTGCAAAGCCCTAATGGTACTGGTTTTACCAGTACCATTACTTCCACCAAAAAACAAATCTCTATCAACTTCAACTCTTGCAAAATCACAATTTGCTGAATTTATTAAAATTAACTCTTTTAACATTTCATTCCATTAATTAATTTATTTTTTTATTTTATCAAATTAAGTTTAAGTTCAAATTGGGATTTCAATTGTAAATTTTGCACCTAAATTTGTATTTTTAACATAAATCTTCCCACCTAAATGCTTTTCAACTATCATTTTAGACATATAAAGCCCTAATCCTGTACCATTTTTTTCATCTTTTGTAGAAAAATATGGCTCAAATATTTTATTTAATAACTCTTCTTTTACTCCACCACCATTATCTTCTACACTAATATAAACTTTAGAATTTTTTTCAAATATGCTTATAATTACTTTTGGATTTTCACTACTATTTTCAATCAAAATATCTTGGGCATTTTTGAGTAAAACTAACATTACTTGAATTAATTTATTTTTATAAGTTTTAAATGAAACATTTGAATTATAATTTTTTTCAATTTTAATATTACGATTTTCAAATGAATTTTCTACAATTTTAAGTGCATCTATCAAAATAGCTTCTATACTAACTTCTTCTTTTGGTTTATTTGGTTTAAAAAAGTCCTTAAAATCGCTTATTGTAGATGATAAATATTGAACTTGTTCATTTACCTTTTTGAGGCTTTGTTCGATTTTTTCTTCGCTGCAAATTCCTAAATCCATCTCTATTAAAATATTTGAAACTAAAATGCCAATATTGGTAATTGGTTGTCGCCACTGATGAGCAATCATACTTATCATTTCGCCCATTGCTGCTTGTCTTGATTGATTTAATAACATTTCATTTTGTTTTTTTATTTTTCTTTTAAGCTCTACTATTTCGCTGCACTCTTTTATTCTTAAAAACAATTGTTTAAAATCAATCGGTTTTAATAAATATTTATCAACTCCAGAATTTATAGCTTTTAAAAATGTATCTTTATCGCTAAAAGCTGTGATAACGATAATTTGAGGATTTGCAACTTTTTTGATTTGCTCAACCATTTCTAAACCGTTTAATTTTGGTAAATTAATATCAGTTATAACTAAATCTATTTTATGTTGATTTTTTTTTAAAAGTTCTAAACCTGTTTCTCCATCATTTGCGATTAAAACATCATTTGAAATTGATTTTAATATTTTTGAAAGATTTTGTTGAGTAAGTGGTTCATCTTCTACATATAAAATATTTAAATTCTTAAAATTTCCTAACATTAAAAAATACCTTTACCTTTAATAATTAATTTGAAGAAAAAAAGAGGAAGTTAAAAGGTTTTGAACTCACTTAATTTTGATTCAAGTCTATTAAATGATTCTTTTAACTCTTTAGAGAGTGAATTTAACTCATTTGCAATTTTTTCATTTTCAAGTGAAGATTGCATAGTTTCATTCATTTGAGTAAATAGTGCTTTTACACTAAAGCCTATATAAACAGCCTCTTCTGAAGATTTTTTAGAAATTTGAATAGTTGTTGCTGTTCTATTTTTAGACTCATCAACTAAATCAACTAATTTTTGTGTATCTTCGCTTAAATCTTTCATACTTTTAGCATTTTCATTCATAGCTGTACTTACATTTAAGACATTATTTACAACAACTCCAATTGTTGCATCAATTTCAGTTAATGATTTTTGAGTTCGCTCTGCTAATTGTCTAACATTATCAGCTACAACTGCAAATCCCCTTCCGTGCTCTCCCGCTCTTGCTGCTTCAATTGCTGCATTTAAAGCGAGTAGATTTGTTTGGTCGGCTATATCTTTAATCATATTCAAAACTTCTTTAATTTGCATCGTTTGCTCACTTAAAGAGTTTACATTTTGTGCTAAATCTACCTCTTTTTCACTAGCCGTTGAAATATCATCTATGATTTTAGTCATAGAATTAAGCATTTGTTCTAACACATCTTTATTTGATACAATATCTTCACTTGTTTTAATTGCTAACTCTTCGGAAATATCTAACTCTTTTCTTACATCTTCAGTTAAATTCTTAGATTCAAGTACATGTTTTGTTTGAATTGTTGCAATTTTTTGTAATTTTGTGCCATCTTCTAAAATTTTTTCTGAAGTTTGTGTAGTTTCAAGTAAAACATCTTTAGTGTTATTTACTAAATGTTGAATTTTATCTATAAATTGGTCAATATAGTGACTAACTTCACCGATTTCATCGCTTGTTTTAATATTTAATCTTTTTGTTAAATCTCCATCACCTCTTGATAAATCTCTAGTTAAAGATATTAATTCATTAAGTGGTCTTTTTACGACAATATTAACGATTATAATTAACATTATTAATACAAATATATCCATTGTAGCAACTGCTATAACTTGATAAATGGAAGTTTTTATAGCGTGATTTATGGTATTTTCAACCTCTTTTAAATCTTTTGCTACAACTAATAAAGCGACTGCATTTCCCTTAAAATCCTTAATTATAGAAGTATTTACAAAAAAGTTTTGTGTTAAAAACCTATCTTCTTTTAACTCTAATTTTTTATCTTTTAACTCTTCATACAAAGCTTGATTTATACTTTTTGGCTCTTGTGCAATGGTATAACCAGCTATTTTCGGATTATCTTTTATCTCTTTAGCATTTTCAAGAAAAGACTTATCTAAGAGTACTATTGATGAAGCTGATAAATTATCTTTAATGGCTTCGATAATTGAAGAGTAATCTTGCATAAATTCAATCGAACCAATATAATCTTTTTTATCATTAAAAATTGGAGCTAAACCTCTTATTGTTAATCCTGCAATTCCTACTTCAATGGCTTGAAGAGGCTTTTTAGTAGCTTTAACTTCATTAATAGTATGTCTAAAACTTTTTAAATCATCTCCAAATTTTTTAGGGCTCCAAGCTCTTAAAAAGCTTTTTACATCTTGAGTATGTAGATGAATTTGAATATTTTTAAACTTCGTATCATTTTTATAACTCTCCATTAAGGCTTGTGCTGGTTTAATTGCAATTTCTCTATTATTTTCATTTAAAGCTTTAATAAAAGTTGTATCTTGCGAGAGAGAAATTGCATTAGTCATTGCAACCGAAAATTGCTCATCTAAGAGTTTTTCTGCATATCTATTGATTGTTATACTCTCTTGTTGATAAATTTCATTTTTTATATCTCCAATTCCAAAAATTGAAATAGCAACAACAACTATAACCCCAATTATTAATGCCCCAATAAGCGGAATGTGAATTTTTGTAGATATTGAAATTGTCTTTTTCATTTTATTCAAACCTTTTTAAGCTTTACTAACTCTAAGAGCCGATACTAAATTTAATCTATCAAGTAATTCATAGAGTTCTTTTTGTTTAACTCTAATACTTACATTTATTTTATTATCGTGTATTATTTTAAGTAGATAACCAATTAATGAAGATGGTATTACATAACTACTCTCAAGCAGTATAATTATACTCTTATGTGAATTAATTAAATTAGTAGCCACTGATTTTATTTCATCCACTTCAGCATTCCCTCTTACAAGTCCATTGACAATTATATTATTGCCCTCAACTTTAATATCCAATAGCCATCCTTTTAGGTATTTTAAACAATTATAAGATTTTATTTTAATTTCTTTTAAAATGTAATAAATAATAGCAAACTAAAAGAGTTAAGAAGTGTTTTTTTAAGAAGTAAAAGAAGAAACAGCAAAATTTTGCTGTTAGTTTTAGTAGTTTTTAGTATCTACTCCAAATTCTTCTTTTCCATAAATATGCTAAGAATGCAAAAATAGCCATATAAATAAGAACTTTAGGTCCCAATTCTTCTCTTTGTTCTTTTTTAGCATCTGCAATATTTTCCATATACGAAACTACTTGTTTTTCAGCATTTTCACTCAAACCAACTCTTGGCATTGATGTGCCGTGAAGTAATTTTTGTGGGTCATTTATGAAATTATGTAAATAATCTTTACCTCTACTTTTAAACATCATAGATAAATCAGGTGGTAATGTACCCATATATTTTTTGATGTTAACATTATCTGTTAAAGATGTGATATTAGCATATTTCATAGAGTGACATCTAACACAAGCTTCTTCAAAAGCTTCTTTAGCAGTTAAACTAACTTGAATAGATTTAAGATAAGCTACAACATCGGCAATTCCTTGCTCTCCTAAAAAGTCATAATTAGGCATTGGATGAGTTTTTGAACCATCTGCATATTTATGCTCAACGTGAGATGCTTTTACAGGATTTGCTATGAATTCACCCAAATAAGCTTCATTATATAATGCACCCGCACTCGATAAATCTGGTGGTACAACTCCATAACTTGATGATGCTGTTGCACTATCCATTGGAGTAGGAATATTATCAGATTTTATACCATGACAAGCTGTACAATTTTGAACTATTAACTCTTTACCATTTTGTGCATTACCTTTTGGTAATATTTTGCAATCTTTAAATTCATAATCAGCTGATTCTACATGAGGATGCATAACTGTGTGTGCTAAAGGCTCAACTCCCCAATATGTAATACCAGTAAATAAAATAAGAACTAAAAGTATTTTTAATTCTCTCATTTTCTACCTCCCATTAAAGTTCTCTCTTTCTTAGAAATAATAGGAAGCACTAAAAATAAACCTAAGAAAGTAATAGATGCCCCAAATCCAATATATGCATTAACCCCTGTTGGAGGTAATTTACCATAAATTGTAAGTACGATTAAATCGATAATTAAAAGCCAAAACCACCATTTAAAGTAAGGTCTATTATTTGTAGAACCAACATATGGATTTCTATCTAAAAATGGCATTAAGAAGAAAATTCCATTTGCAATCATAAATGCAATAAAGCCTAAATCACTACTAAAGAAAAATCCTCTTAAAACTTC
Source organism: Helicobacter cetorum (assembly GCA_022729755.1). Lineage (GTDB taxonomy): Bacteria > Campylobacterota > Campylobacteria > Campylobacterales > BB28 > BB28. The sequence continues at coordinate 23,302 of DZAZ01000021.1, forward strand.
ATATGACCATAAGAAATACCACTCTGGATAGATATGTGGAGGTGTTTTCATCGAATTTGCTGGGTCAAAGTTTACAGGGTCCATTGCAAAATTATAGTGATAAAACACTAAGTAAAAGAAGAATATTAAAAATACACCCATTACAAATAAATCTTTTGATAAAAATCCTGGCCAAAAAGGAATAACTTTAGAACCTCTTTGATTTCCATCTTTGAATTTTTCTGCCTCTTTGTCAAAATTAATCGTTTCACCATCTTGATTATTAACATGAGGAATTCTAAGTGCATACATATGAAGACCAATAATTTTTATAATTACAAGTGGTAAAAGTAGTACATGTAACATAAAAAATCTTGTTAGAGTTGCATCTGCTACAACATAATCACCTCTAATCCAAAACACTAAATCATCACCAATTACAGGAATTAAACCAAACAAATTAGTAATAACTGTAGCTGCCCAATAACTCATTTGTCCCCAAGGTAACATATATCCACTAAAAGCTTCGGCAGAGAAAATACCAAATAGTAAAACTCCACTTATCCAAATCATTTCTCTTCCAGCTTTATAAGAATTATAATAAATTCCGCTAAACATATGAATATAAATCACCAAAAAGATAACTGACGCCGCGACTCCGTGAATATGTCTAAATAACCAACCATAAGCAACATCGCTCATAATAGTATAATTTACACTATCAAAAGCTAAATTTGTATCAGGCTTATAATACATTAAAAGAAAAAGCCCAGAAATTATAAGCAGTCCAAACATTACTGCTAACACCATTCCCATTGCCCAAAGAAAATTTATATTCTTAGGTATCCAATATTCAGTCATTAAGACTTTAGCTAATTTTTTAGTGGCTAATCTTTGGTCTAACCAATCCATTACCCCATCAGCTTGTTTAAATTCTGCCATTTACATTTCTCCTTAAGCTTTGACTAATTGCTTATATTCAGGGCCTTCTTCACCAAGTACCAATTTATTTCCACTAATACTAAATGGTGGAATATCCATAGGTCGAGGAGGAGGTCCAAAAGTGTTTTTAGCACAAGCATCAAATTCACCACCGTGACAAGCACATTTGAATACTTTCTTATCACCCACCCAAGCTGGAATACATCCAAGATGGGTACAAATACCAAGAACTACAGTAAATCTGCCATTTGTCGCAACAACATCTCTGTCATCACAATTTTGCATATCTGTAGTTTTTTTAAGTATAAATACAGGTTTACCTCTCCACTCAACAGTTCTCATTTCACCATCTTTGATTTCTGAAACATCAACTATTGTAAAACCTGCTGACACCACACTTGGAAGTGGATCCCAAGTTTGCTTCATTGCACCAAGAGCCGCTATTCCGCCAAGAGCAGCAAAGCCACCAAATGCAAGACCGATAAAGTCTCTTCTGTCCATCTCTTTAGACATTAGCATTTCCTTTATATAGAATTAAAGTTGAAACATTATATATAATTTTTTCTTAAACTTAAATTGTTTTAGTTCTACTTATAATTTAAAGTAAACTAAGAAATAATTAAAAATTTATAATTAATGCTTTTGTTATTAATAAACTTTAGTCTCTTTAACTAAATATTTTACTCATTTTTTATTAAAACTATTGACAATTTAAAATAATTTAGTTAAAATTTCAGCACTTAAATATATTGAGTGCCAAATTTTATAAAATTTAATACCAAAATGAGGAGTTAATAAAATGAATTTTAAACCACTAGGATTAAGACTTTTAGTTGCAAGAGTTGAAGAAGCTACAAAGACGGCTTCAGGAATTATTATTCCAGATAGTGCAAAAGAGAAACCATTAACTGCAAAAGTTATAGCAGTAGGAAATGAAATTGATACACAAATAATCAATGTAGGTGATGATGTTGTATTCGCTAAATATGGTGGAACAGAAATTTCACTAAGTGGAAAAGAGTATTTAGTTTTAAATGTTGATGATGTTTTGGGTGTTTTAAAATAAATTTAAAAAAATAAAAAATAATTAGGAGTTATACATGGCAAAAGATATTTTATATTCAGATGATGCAAGAAATAGACTTTTTGAAGGTGTTAAGAAGTTAAATGATGCTGTAAAAGTAACAATGGGACCAAGAGGTAGAAATGTTTTAATTCAAAAAAGCTTTGGAGCTCCAAGTATTACAAAAGATGGTGTTTCAGTTGCAAAAGAGATTGAATTAAAAGATAGTATTCAAAATATGGGTGCACAACTTGTAAGAGAAGTTGCTTCTAAAACTGCTGATGAAGCTGGAGATGGTACAACAACTGCGACAGTTTTAGCACATTCTATTTTTAAAGAGGGCTTAAGAAATATCACAGCTGGTGCTAATCCAATCGAAGTAAAAAGAGGAATGGATAAAGCTTGTGAAGCGATTATTGCTGAACTTAAAGAGATAAGTAGAGAAGTAAAAGATAAAAAAGAAATCGCTCAAGTGGCTACAATTTCAGCAAATTCTGACTCAAAAATTGGCGATTTAATAGCTGAAGCTATGAATAAAGTTGGTAAAGATGGTGTAATTACTGTTGAAGAAGCAAAAGGTATCAATGATGAGCTTGAAGTAGTTGAGGGTATGCAGTTTGATAGAGGTTATCTTTCACCATATTTTGTAACTGATGCTGAAAAAATGCAAGTTGTTATGGAGCATCCATTTATTCTTTTATATGACAAGAAAGTTTCAAGTTTAAAAGATTTACTTCCAATTTTAGAACAACTTCAAAAAACAGGAAGACCACTTTTAATTATTGCTGAAGATATTGAGGGTGAGGCACTTGCAACTTTAGTTTTAAATAAATTAAAAGGTGTATTAAATATTGCATCAGTTAAAGCACCAGGTTTTGGTGATAGAAGAAAAGCAATGTTAGAAGATATCGCCGTTTTAACGGGTGGAAATGTAATAACTGAAGAGCTTGGACGAACACTTGAGAGTGCTACACTTGAAGATTTAGGAAGAGCTGGAAGAATTATTATTGATAAAGAAAATACAACTATCGTTGATGGAATGGGCGATAAATCAGCTGTTGTTTCAAGAGTAAATCAAATAAAAGCTCAAATTGGCGAAACTACAAGTGATTATGACAAAGAAAAACTTCAAGAGAGACTTGCAAAATTAAGTGGTGGAGTTGCCGTAATTAAGGTTGGTGCATCAACTGAAATTGAAATGAAAGAGAAAAAAGATAGAGTAGATGATGCACTTAGTGCAACTAAAGCTGCTGTTGAAGAGGGCATTGTAATTGGTGGTGGAGCTGCATTAATTAGAGCGGCTGCTAAAGTTAAATTAAATTTAATTAATGATGAAAAAATTGGTTCAGAAATTATTATGAGAGCAATCAAAGCTCCAATGAAACAAATCGCCGAAAATGCAGGCTTTGATGCTGGAGTTGTTGTAAATTCAGTTCAGTCAAATTCAAATGAAAATATTGGTTTTAATGCAGCAACAGGCGAGTATGTAGATATGTTTGAAGCTGGAATTATCGACCCAGTTAAAGTTGAGCGAATTGCACTTCAAAATGCAGTTTCAGTTGCAAGTTTACTTTTAACAACTGAAGCAACTGTAAGCGAAGCAAAAGAGGATAAACCAGCTCCTGCAATGCCTGATATGGGTGGAATGGGCGGTATGGGTGGAATGGGAATGATGTAATCATTCTTTATTCTCAATAAAATTTTACTCACTACCCACATTTTTAACTAATAATTTTTTTCTTTTTCGTTGAATTAAACTGCTTTAAGTAAATAGTCCCTATTTTATAGGCTTTATGCTTTTTGATACTATTTTGTATTTTAATTAATTTTTTTAAGGTTTAAATCTGAAACTTAAAGATATTCATAGTATAAAAATTTTTTCTTAAAAGCCTGAAAACTAGGTGTTTTGAAAATATTTTTAATCTCGCCACCCACATTTTTAAGTGACACCCTTTTGAGAAGTCAGCTTGATTCTATTTAGAAACTTACCAAACAAATTTATGAGAAATATTATAAAAAATATTTTGTAAATACTCCAATCCGTGGAGAGAAATACTTTTTGCTCTATGAATTATATTTGCTTTTTTTTAACTTGATAGGTTAAATTAATTATTCTACCCCAACCTGTCAAAACAGCATTTCGAAAAAAGCTTATGCTCATCGCAACTGTTACCTT
>DZAZ01000022.1 GCA_022729755.1 Helicobacter cetorum
ATTTGCTTAAGCCTCCCTCTCTATATTTTCTAAACCACAAACTTATTGTGTGCTTATATCCCTCACTAAGTCACTTATTGTCGATACTTTATTGGCTTTAAGTAAATATAAAACATGTAATCTTTCTTTTAATTTTGAATTTTTTTCGCTTTTATATAAACTTTCTAGCACCTCTAAATTTTCCACTATGTCTATTTTTACATTTCTACTTATTATAATAATATTATACCTAAATCTTAGAAAGATTTGGTGTAAGTGCTTATTTTGATGATTTTTCTTTACTTCCTAATAATGCTTGTTATTTTATATGTAAATTAAAATTAATAGAACTTCTTAATTTTGTTATATCTGCTGAATTGGCTATCTTTTTTATGAAAAAAGCTATTTTTTATTGGATAAATAAATGATGGATTTTATCCCTCAATCTATTAACCTGAGTTCGATAATTGATTTTTATGCTAAAATAGGCTATCAATGGGATTGATATGCTTGAATATAAAATCAATTACCGAACTTAGTTTTTTATAAGTGTTTTATTTTCAAAAAATGTAAAGATAGATAATAATTGAGGTGTGGTGCAAAAAATTGCACCTTGGAAGATGTGAAACGAGATAAAGCAAACTAATAAAATGATATAGTTCTTCCATCACTCGAAATACCAAGACTATTGAAAACTTTTCCTACACTACTATATCCATCAAATGCACCCGCATTATGTATTGGTTGCCATTTTCTATCATTTGTTAGATACCAAACAGCTATTTCACTATCTCTTCCACTTGCTAAATAAGCTTTTCCACTATTACTCATCCAAAAATACCAACCTATATCGTAATTACTATCTTTCAAGTCATTTGTAAATTCATTGTTATTGAGTGCAGTGCCAAAATATATTTTTCTTCCATCATTTGAAATAGTTACACTTCCAAAACTTTTACTAGCTTCAGAATATCCATCAAATGCACCCGCATTATGTATTGGTTGCCACTTTCGCTCACTTGTCAAATACCAAACAGCGATTTCACTATCTCTTCCACTTGCTAAATAAGCTTTTCCACTTTTTGTCATCCAAAAATACCAACCTATATTTTGAGTGCTATTTTTTAAATCAGACACAAATTCGTTATTAGCTTCATCAATATTAAAATAATTATTATTAGTTGTAGAACTATAAGAGTTATCATATATTGAAGTATAATATGTTGAATTAGAATTATTACAATTAATTGATTTACCGTCGGCTATACACTCTAAAACATTACAACTTTTATTCCAAAAACCTAACTTATTTGTATTTGCATAATTTTCAGCATTTTTAAGTTTTGATAAAAATGTTGTATCATTAACATAACTTTCCCAAACAGTTGCATAACCATTTCTAACCATTAATTCATTAATGCTATAACTTTCATTACTTAGATTTACAATACAAACATTGCGACCATAACTATCTGTATCAATAACTTCATAAGTTACAGTTTTGTTTTCTAAAAGACTTGTTAAAACATCTTTTGACTTATTTCCATAAGTTAGCATTTCATTAGATAAAATAGGACATTTTTCTAAATCAGAAGTTGTTTTAGAATTAGAGTAGCTTTCTGGTGCATCAATTCCATATAATCTACAAGTTGTACCATTTTCTAATTTAATTGTATCTCCGTCAACAATAGAGCTTACAATTGAATTTTTTATTTTAGAAGTAACGATTGTTGTATAACTTGAATAACTCCCATAACTTGAACTTGCAACACCACCGTGATGACTACAAGTACCTTTACCAGTTGAGCTACTATAACTACCATCAGCACAAGTAGTTGCAAATACATAAGAAAACATAAGAAAAATTAATACTAAAACCTTTTTCATTTTTCCTCCAATTAAATTTTTAAGATAAAAATAAAAATCCTAGTTTTATTTTTATTTAATTTAGCTTAAATTTAAACTTTTAAAGTAAAAAAAATTCACTATAGGGAATTTCTAAAATAATTTTAACTTATTAGACTTTAAAACAAATTTACACTGTAGGGAATATTTTGAAATATATTGAATTTTCAAAAGACGAAGTTAAAATTTTTAACCAAAATATAGCGGAAAATATCAAAAAAATTAGAAAATTGAGAAATATATCTCAATTGGAATTAGCCCTGTCTATCGGTCATAGTTCTGTAAGTACAATTGCAAAAATAGAGGCAAGGTTGGAAAACAAACATTTCAATCTTGAACATCTTTATAAAATTTCAAAAGTTTTGGAAGTTGATATTTGTGAATTTTTTAAGTAGGAGTTATAGAAACTAAAATGTTAAAACTTGATTTTTAAAAACTCTCAAGAAGTACCGAAATTACTTGGTTGCGGAGAGGGGACTTGAACCTCTGAACTTCGGGTTATGAGTATGATAAACACTATCCATTTTATGAGGCTTTCCCTTAGCTTGGTAGTTTTTTATTGTGTATAAAGAGGCATAAAGGGTTAAAAAAAGTAGTAATAACTACCATTTTACTACCAAATTTTTTTTAGTGAATTGTGTTTTTTACAAGCCTTCTATGGCGAAGTAAAAAAAATAATCACAATTCGCAAAACCCCTTTGGGGGTTTGGGGGTAATTTTTACCTTGTTTTTGTTTAGAAATAAGCATTTCTTCTATGAACTATCTGATATATTGTTAAAATATTATTTTCTATATCAAATAAAACTCTATAATTACCAACTCTATATCTGTACTTTGGTTTAAATCCTACCAATTTTTTAATATTTGAAGTATCAGGAAAGTTTTTTAAATCATTTATTTTATCTAAAATATGATTTGCATCTTTATTATCTATTTTTGATAAATCTTTGACTGCTTTCTCATCAATTTCAACTATCATTTAAAATCTTTCTTGCTTCATCTAAAGAGTATTTTTTATTACTTTCACTTTTTATTTTTTCAATAGTTTTATAATCTTCATCAGTTTCATTTAATAATTCTATATCATTGATATTAATAAATTCTAATATATTATCATTTACAACTTTTATATCATTTTTAAAAGAATTTATAAACTCTTTTAACTGATTTATTATATTTTCATTTTTTATATCTAATACTATTTGCATATAAAAATCCCCTCTAATTTCATAAGTTTTATCCCATTATACAAAAACTTTTTTAAATTTTTAAATTACGGTTTACTTTTTTTCATTTTAGTGATGTTATAAAAAATATTTTAATGTAAAGTCTATAAAGCCCCAAGTGAGTAATAAAGAAATTTTTGATTTTACTTTAATTGCTTTGAACTTTCTTTTTGTTCTTAAAATAAAAATATTCATATGCTCCTAACATTATCGAAGCTATTACAAAAAAAGATATTACTCCAACTGTCATTTCACTCATTTTTCTGCTCCTCTTTTAAAATTATTGCTAATAGATAAACTAAAGCACTGAAAGTATAAATACTAATTATAACTAATATCCCACCTATCCAATCTTTATCTGTAAAAAAAACTAAAATTGAAAATAGATTTGCAAAAATCATTAAAGCTTTTGCAACTTCTTTAAAAAACTCACTCATTTAATTCCTCATCAAAGATTTTATCCCATTATACAAAAACTTTTTTAAATTTTTGAATTATGGCTTATTTTTTTATTTTAGTGATATTATAAATTAAAATTTGTAAAGTCACAAAATATAAAAATAGTTTTGTTATAATTTATAAAACTGATAATCGGAGGTTATTTTTATGTTTGGTTTTATTAAAAAACTTTTTTCAAGTGATGATAGTTTGTCTGATGCACAAGATTTGCAAGTGCAATTAGATAATATCAATGATAGGTTACAAGAGCTAGAGGTTAAAACACAAAAAAATGATAAAGAGTTAAATGGCTATAATGCACGGCTTTTGGAATTAACAGCTTTTAAATACTTTAATAGTTTTTGTAGTGAAGTTGTTGATTGCTCAAAATATTTTATCGAAGCTGATTTAAATGGAGTTGATTTAATTGCAAAAAATAAAGATGATAATAAAATCTTCTTAGTTCAATGCAAAAATTATTCTGAAATTAAAGCTGATAATCTCTATCCAGTAATTGATAAAATTGAAAATTTTCACAGCTCACATAAAAATAATTTCAAAAATTTTTCAATGTATCCAATGTTGATTTTAAATGAAACTACAAATTTACATAAATCATTTATCCCAACTCTTAAAGATTTGAATTCTAAACGAGAACATAAATTATCTTTTAAAGCTCTCTCTATAAAAGAAAATAGTTTGAATTTTACTCTTGATGATTACAAAAAGTATCAAGATGATTATTCAATAAGACTAACTGATTTCAAAAATAATAAAAAAATTAGACTTATTCTTACTGGCGATACTTATCCACATAAAGAAGTTCTAAAACAATTAGGATTTATATTTTTCTCACCAAAAAATACAAAATTTAATTGTTGGACTTTGGAAATTAATATGAAAAATTTAAATGATGTAAAGTTGAAAATAAATTCTTTAGATAAAAATTTAAATTTGAAATTGAAATTTCTTTAAATTTCTTATCTTGCATTCACTTATCTAAATTCTCAATTTATATTTTGTAGTAATTTCTGAAATTTTAATATCAATGTAATTTAATAATTCATCATCTTCAATTGTATTAACTTTACTTATAATACTTTTAACTTTTTCATTGTGATATGTAAATAGTGAATTTAACTGCCAACCCCAATATTACGATGATTATTTACAAATTCCATCTTTTGTTAGAAAATTTATTAGAAAATCAACTTCATCTTATGCTTTAGCTTCAACTGATTTTGATTTAACTCTTGATGATGATTTAAAAAAAGCAGGAAAACAACTTAAAGGTTGCAATATTGACCCTATCTTACATCAAGATTTTGATACTATCGACATTAAAGAGTTTAATAATTTTGATACTATTACAAGACATTTAAGCCACGTTAAACATTGTGGTTCTCCTTGGATTTGTCCAGTTTGTAGTGCTAAACTCTCTACAATTAGAAGTAAACAACTTGATAGTTTAATAGACTTTGGTAAAAAAAACGGTCGTTTTTATGCAATGGTAGTTCTCACAATTCAGCATAAACCTAATCAAGATTTAAAAGATTTAATGCTTATTTTAGATGATTTAAGAAGCTACATTCAGCAACATCGCACTTTTAGAGAATTTAAAGAAAAATATGGTCTTAGATATATTCACACTGGCTTAGAACTTACGATGTCTATAAAATATAATTTAAAAGATTTTCACCCACATAATAATTTTGTTTTTGATTTTGATAAAAACCCTGATTTAACCGAACTTGAATTATCTAAATTTATTTATGATTTAATAGCTTTTCGTGCTTCAGAAAAACACGGTATTACTTTAAAATCTCCATATACTGAAGTTGTTAAAAAACAAATAGTTTTTCAAGATGGTATTAGAATTTTAAAAGATGTGGTACAAATTAAAGGTGGAGTTAGTGCAACTTATGATTTTAAAGAAGAGTATCCTACAAAATTTGGATTAGCTGAAGAGGTTACTCTTGCAATGTATAAAAAAGGTGATATAAAAGGCTCTTTTCATCCTTTTCAGCTTTTGGATTATTTAAAATTTTTTGAATTAGATGATAAAACTAAAAAGCTTTTAATTGAGATGTATCGAGAATATGCCTTAGCTTTTAGAGGTAAAACTCTCTTTAGATTTGGTCGCGGTGCAGTTGATTATTATATAAAACATTATGGCTTTGTTGTTGATGTAAAGGATGATATTAAAGAAATAGAGGAGTCTACTTTTGTTGGTGATGTTATTCTTGAAATTCCAATAATTGATTGGTTTAAATTTAAAGCTACTGATATGCAAATTGCAACTATTTTACAACTTCCAAAAGAATTAATTAAAGATTATATTTATACTAGAATTGAAAATAATGAAAATATTTATAAAAAAGAGATGATTGATAAAGGTTTTAAATTGCACACTGGTATTTGTCCAAGTGGTCAAACTTACGAATATTTTATAACTGAATATAATCCTAGTTTTAGTGAAGATTTTATTAAAGAATCTTCTGAAATAAATCTTATTCAAAAATCTGAAATTGATAATTTAAAATTATTAAATTCTGTTTCATTAAATTATTCATCTGAAAATATTTATAAAATAGATGTTATTTTAATTTGATTTTGGCTTCCTCATTGGTATAAGTCCAAAATATTAAAAAAGGAGTTTTTATGAGAAAGTTTTTGATTGTTTTTTTTCTTAGTTTTGCTGTAATGGTTCAAAATAGTTTTGCAGCTTTGACTTTTAGTGATTATTGGGTTACTACCAATACTACTGATGTTGAATCGTTTTTAGGTAGTAGTGGGGTTGCTGGTGTTGTAACAACTGTTGGTTTAGCAGCTTTAGCTATATTTTTCGTCCTTTATATCTTTAAAGGCATTAAAAAGTCTGTTGCTTAATCAATGGATATTATTACAAACAAACAATTTTTAGAAGCTCTCACTGGGCTTCTTGTTGGTGTTATGCTTTGGTGGAGCTTATTATGATTATTGAATTAGATTTATTTGTATCTATTGGAATGGCTTTACTTGGTGTTAATTTAGTTATTTATCTTTTTGTAAAAATAAAAAATACTTTGGAGCATTTATGAAAATTATTATTTTTTTATTATTTTTTATAAGTGTTTTATAAGTGTTTTATTTTCAAAAAATGTAAAGATAGATAATAATTCAGGTGGGGCTGATTTTGCTTATTTATTAAATATTACAAATAGTAATGAATTTAATTACTTTTTCTCTATTGTTATGGTTTTTGCAATTCCAACTCTTGTTTTTAAATATCTTATATTATTAATTAGATAAAACACTGATTTTAAGGTTAAAAAATGAGAAAGTTTTTATTATTTTTTTTATTTTCAGTTTTTACTTTTGCTAATACTAACATTGAAAATAATGTGATTGATTTGCACACATTTAGTCAAGTTGTTCAAAATGAATTGAAACTTAATGTAATTTTGTCTCAAAATATTCAAGATAAAGAAATTTATTTTTATCTCGATAAAGATATTGAAAAAAATGAGCTTTTAGATATATTTAAAAGAACACTTGAAACTAACGGTTTAAGTTTTGAACAGAGAAAAAATTATATTTATGTAACTCTTAACACTGATTTAGATGAGAAAGTTAGGATGTTAAATGTTGTTGATGGAGTTGATAAAACTTCACTTTTAAAATCCTTAAATTCTATTTTGTCAAAAGATGGTTCTAGCTCTGATACATCTTCAAAAAGTTCCACTTCGTCTAATTCAAAGTTTAATTTAGTTGGCAATACTCTTATTTTTAAAAGCTCTTATAATGATTTTAATCAAGTTAAATTATTAGTTGATAGTGTTAATTCTAAAATGCTAAAAAAATTACAAAAAAACTTTTTGTATAAAGTTTTGATACTTGAAACAAATTTAAAAAAATTAAAAGATTTTCAAACTTCTTTTAATATTGCCAATGAACCCACAAATAACGGCTTTGATACAAATTTATTATCTATAACTCAAAATAATTTATCTTCATTTTTATCTTTTTTAGTTGGTCGTCACGGTTTTATTTTAAAACCTGAATCTATAAATTTTTATCTTAATTCACTCGTAGAAAACGGAGTTACTGAAATACTTTCTAACCCTGAACTTTTAATAGAGTTTGGTAAAACTGCAAGTATTCAAGTCGGTGGTACTGTTAGAGTTACTAATTTAATTGAACAAGATTCAAAAGGTAATGATAAAAAAATAAAAAAAGAGAAAGATGTAGGTTTGGTCTTGACTTTGACACCTGAAGATTATTTAAATAATTTTATTACAACTAAATTAAATTTGAATATCGAAAATATAACTGGTTTTGATAGCGATAATGAGCCTTTAACTTCTAAAAAAAATCTTACTACTACTCTTACAATTGAAAATAACAATACAATCTCTTTAGGTGGACTTTATGAAACTTATAAATCTACTGAAACCAAGAAAGTTCCATTATTAGGTGACTTACCTTTATTAAATTATATTTTTAGTGTTGATATAGATAAAAGTGAAACTAAAATATTAAATATTTTGCTTACAGTTGAAGAGGTTAAAAATTGAGATTAATATTAATTTTAGTTTTTAGTTTTGTCTCTGCTTTTTCTTATCAATATAATGATGTTATTAATACAAGTGATTGTAGCGATGGGACTTCTACTAATTATAAAGTAACTTACCGTAATGAGATTAATACTGTTTGTTATCATTTGTTGTATCCTAATTCTGTTTCTGAATCTGATTATAGTCAAGATTCTATTACTTATAATTATAATAGTGATGGTTCAAGTGCTACATCTAGCCAACATCTTGCTTTTAGAATTTCTGGTACTCCTGATTGTATGTATTATAGCTATTCACTTGTTTATGTTAATAGCTCTTGTTGCGAGGGGTACGAGAGTGTAAACGGCACTTGTAAAGCTCCTTTATCTAATCTTGATATGAATAATATTGAGTTTTTTCCTGATGGTAACGGTGGTTTTTGGGCTGTTTTAAGTCCTGATGAGTATTTTTATGTTGATTCTAGTGGGTTTATAGATAATGCACAATCTAGTGTTATCCCTCAAGATATTTTATTTATGGAGTATATGCCTGATAATGGTGGAGCTTTAATTTATAATAATGATGGTACATACACATATTACGACCCTGTTAAAGGTAATTATAGTGTTTATGATAATGTTAGCGGTGAACTTGTAGATGTTTATAAATATGGTACTCAAGGTGAATTTGAGTCTTATTTAGCTTCATTATCTTCAGAAGAAAAATCTGCTATGGCTTTATCTCCTGCTATTGTTTCTGCTGGTGTTGTAATTTCTGCCGCTGGTATTGCTCTTGCTCCTGCCACTTTTGGTATTGCTGCGGGTGCGGGTGCTGTTTATTGGAGTACAATTAATAGTTTAATGTCTGATAGGTCTTTTAATCCTGATGAGCCTATTAGTGAAGATAATAAACCTGTTACCAGTATTGATATTGATAGTTTATTAACTTCAACTTCTCCTAATTCGTCTGTTTCTTCTACAATGCCTGATGGTTCAACTGCCACAATTTCAAGCGATTTGAATACTTATACTTTATCTTCAACATCTTCAGATGGTTCTACAAATACAGTTTATAAAGTTGATAAGTCTCAAACTGCGGATAATTATGAGGTTTCAAAAACCACAATTAATAAAGTTGATAATACAGTTGTAAGAGAAACTCAAGTTGTTTCTCCAACTGGTGTTACAACATCTAATGTTTCAACTGGTACTTATGATAAATCTACAAATAAGGAAATTTATACTAATGAAACTACAACTACAGTTATAGATACTTCGACTGGTACTACTCAAAGTATTGATAAATCTACTGGCTCATATACTACCGTTAATCCTTATACTGGTACAACTTCCGTTTATGATTCATCTACTGGTAAAGAAACAACTACTGTTACATCTGATGGCGGTGGAACTACTACAATTCAAAAAGATTACACTAATAACACTACAACTACCACTGTTACTAGTTCAACTGGTTTAACTTCAACCACTGTTAAAAATGGAACTGATGGAGCTAGTGGTATAAATGGAGTTAATGGAATTGATGGAGCAAATGGAACTAATGGAACTAATGGAACTAACAGAACTAACGGAACTAATGGGGCTGATGGTCAAAGTGTTACTCCTTGTCTTTTAGTGATGGACGGGCTGGAATTATTGTTAGTGGTGTTTGTACCGCTGTTGCAAACAATCCTCTTAATGGTACTTCTGTAATATCTTGCACAACTCCAGATGGTACGGCTGGAATTATGAATAATGGTCAGTGTATCCCTATTTCTCGCGGTAGTGTTTCAGACGGTACTTCTGATTTGACTCAATCTGAAGTTCAATCTGCTGTTTATAATGCTTTAACTGATTATGGAGCTTCTAAAATTTCAACTTTTGATTTAGATTCTTTAGCTGATTCAATTGGTAGTGATATAGAAAAATTAGGTGATGATTTAATTGCTGAAATGCCTTCTAATACTTGTGTTTGTCCTGTAACTTGCGGTAAATATAAAGATGGTGACAATTGGAAGTGTTTTTGTAATGGTGAAATTAAAGACTGTGGCTCTTCTTTAGCTTTTGGTGACGATGATTTAGAGGAATCTGAAGATTTTGATATTTTAACTAAAATAAAAGATTATTCTACTACTGCTATTGACGAATCTGATGATTATTCCATTTCAAATAATGACCCTTGTCCCTCATTTGAAGATGTTGTTGTTTCTGTTGATATAAACATCCCTTTTTATGGAGAACTTAAAGATGATTTAGTTTTAGTTGACTCTGATACTATGGATGAGTTACCTTATTCTGACATTGAAAAAATTTTATATTTGATGTCTTCTATTTTTATGTTTTTTAGAGTTATTAGGAGTTAATTTTGTTTGGAGTTCTTGCCTATATAGCTAATCTATTAACTGGTGTTTTAACTTTTTTTGGTGTTAAACTTGCCTTTAAAGTAGTCTCTTTTTCTATTTTTATGGCTTCTATGTATTATTTTATAGATTTTGTTTATGACTATTATGTAAGTGTTTATTTTGATGATTTTTCTTTACTTCCTAATAATGCTCGTTATTTTATATGTAAATTAAAATTAATAGAACTTCTTAATTTTGTTATATCTGCTGAATTGGCTATCTTTTTTATGAAAAAAGCTATTTTTTATTGGATAAATAAATGATGGATTTTATCCCTCAATCTATTAAGCAATCTAAAGTTGTAGATTTTTATGCAGGTAAAGCCCTTAGTTGGGGTTTAGTTGGTGTTGCAGGTACAGGAAAAACTGTTTTATCTGTAATATATATAGTTCAAAATATTCATAAATTTGAAATCCTTGCTACAAATATAAAAGGTTTTGATTATGAGCTTTTAAAAAAAGCTACTGGTTGTGAATTTAAATATATTGAGCTTGATTATACAAAAGATAGTTTAGTTAAGCATATGCAATATTTGAATGAAATAAATAAAGATTTAACTGAAGATAATCGTATCACCTCTTTAAATGTGGTTGATGAGTGTCATAAAATTTTTAGATTTTTTTCAAATAAAGAATTAGATGAAATTTATATTTCTGATTTTTTAAGTGAAACTAGGCATAAAGGTCCAGCTTATTGGATACTTTTAACTCAAAATTTTAAAAAAATTCATAATATGTATCGTAATGATGTTGCTTTTTGGTTTCAAACTCAACAAGATGAGCTAAAAACTAACTCTGAAAATATACATTTTAAAAAGTTTGATAGTGAACTTGACACTAGAATACAAGGTCAAGATGTTGTTTTAAATCGTTATAAAGATACTAAATTTACTGGTGTTGATGGTAAAGAGTACTCATATTTTGATTTTTATGTTAGTGGTGATGGTGGTCGCCAAATTCATAAATCTAAAAGTATGATTGCTAAAAAAATATTTCAAGTTAAATTATTAATTATCTCTATTATATTTTTAGTTGTTTTTTCAATTTATAAATTTTATTCTTCGTCTTTAATTTCTGCAAGTGAAACTCAAGTAGATAAAAATACAACTAATATTCCCATTGTTACCAATACTATCGTACAAAAAAATAGTAATAACATTGAAAATAACAATACAGTTAATTTAAATTTTACTGATAAAGTTTTGATAAAAATTTTATATAAAAATGGAAATTATTTTTTTGGTGATGTTAAATTTAGTGAGAAACAATTTCAAGTTTTAAAAAAAGAGTTGGATATTTTTATTTTAACTCGCCAAACTATTTTTAATCAATATGAGTATCTTTTTTGTTTTTTTACAAAAGAGAGTGCTATTTCATTTGGTTTATATAAAGATACATCTAATGAACAGCAAAATAATTTAAAAAAAATGAATTAATTTATATTCGTTAGTTGTTACGAAAGTTCGCTCGGAACGAGCGGAAGCTTTTGTAACAACTAACGAGTTAACAAAATTTTAAATTTTATTTAAAGGAGTTTTTTTGTTAAAGAGATATTTAAAATTGGAAGAAGCAAGTGAATATTTATCGGTTTCTGAAAGCTTTTTAAAACAAAGAAAGGGTACTATTTTTAAAGAAAATATACATTTTTTTAGTCCATCAGGTGAAAAAATAGTTAGATGGGATAGGTTCAAACTTGATGAATGGATACAAACTTCATCAATTGATGTTAATAGCGATAATTTAGTGAATAAACTTTTAATGATAGATGGCTAGTATTTATAAAAAATCTGATAAATGGTATATACAATATTATTTAGATGGTAAAAAAATATCTAAAAGTAGTGGACTTGATTCAACTAAGGAAAATAAAAAATATTTAGAAAAAGAGGTAATACCAAAATTAGAGGCTAAGCTAATGCTCGGTTTTATCAAAGATATTAAAAATATAAAATTTGAATATTTTGCAACTAAATATTTAGACTATAAAAATCATTTAAAAACATTTAATGAAATTGAATCAAGAGTTAATAACTATATTTTGCCAAAATTTAAAATGTATGATATTACACAAATAAAATCATCGTTATTAAAAGATTTTTTATTCTCTCTTCTTGATTCTAAAACTCCAAAAACTGTTAGGAGCTATTTAATAGATTTGAGAGGTATTTTTTTAATTGCTCTTGAAGACGGTATCATTGATAAAAATCCACTTGAATATATAAAATTACCAGAACATATAAAAGACGAAGTTGAGCCATTTACAAAGAGTGAAGTTGAATTAATTTTAAATAATTCAAAAGGTTGGTTTCAAAACTTTTTAGCGATTAGCCTCTATACAGGAATGAGACCAGGTGAAATAATTGCATTGAAATTAAAAGATATCAAAAATGAATCTATACTCATAAATAAAAGCATTAGAAACTCAAAAATTACAACTCCAAAAACAAAAAAATCAATTAGAGAAATTCCAATTTTAAAACAATTGAAATTTTATTTAAATAATCAAATAGAATTAGCAAAACAATCAAATAGTGAATTTTTATTTTTTAAAGATGATTTAACTCATTTTAATAGTTCAGATGAAATTAGAGGTAATGTAAAAAATGGTAGATGGTTTCAACTTTTAAAAGCTTGTAAAATTGAATATAGAAAAATGTACAATACAAGGCACACTTTTATAACCACTTCTTTGAATAGTGGTGAATTTTCAATTATGCAAATAGCAAAAATAGTTGGACACTCAAGCCCACAAATGATTTTACAAAATTATGCAAAATTTATAAAAGGTGAGCATTTAAAAATTAATAAAAATTTTGATTTATATTAAAAATGACTACCATTGTTAAAACTTGATTTTTAAAAACTCTCAAGAAGTACCGAAATTACTTGGTTGCGGAGAGGGGACTTGAACCTCTGACCTTCGGGTTATGAGCCCGACGAGCTACCAACTGCTCTACTCCGCGATATGAAGATTTTGGCTGGGGTAAAAGGATTCGAACCTCTGGATGACTGGACCAAAACCAGTTGCCTTACCGCTTGGCGATACCCCAATCGAGTTAATCGTGGACGGAATTATATCGGAGTTTTAAGTAATTGTCAATAGTTTTTGGTATAATTTTGAAATTTTTTAAAATATGAGGAACATTTATGCCAGTAAATAGAGTTATTGAAGCGATAGAAGAGATAAAAAAAGGTAATATGGTTATTATGATTGATGATGAGGATAGAGAAAATGAGGGAGATTTAGTTTATGCTGGAATTTTCTCAACTCCACAAAAAGTCAATTTTATGGCAACTTATGCAAAGGGTTTGATTTGTGCTTCTATCTCTAAAGAGTGTGCTAATAGACTTGATTTAAAGCCAATGGTGAGTAAAAATGATGCACAATATGAGACTGCTTTTACTGTTTCGATTGACCATAAAAATTCAACTACGGGTATTTCAGCCTATGAGCGAGATGAAACGATTAAAGAACTAGCCAATCCTTTAGCTCAAGTAAGCGATTTTGTGAAACCTGGGCATATTTTTCCACTTATTGCAAAAGATGGTGGAGTTTTGGTTAGAACTGGTCATACTGAAGGAAGTCTTGATTTATGCCGTTTATCTGGACTTAGTGAAAGTGCTGTAATTTGCGAAATTATGAAAGAAAATGGAGAAATGGCAAGAAGAGATGATTTAGAACTTTTTGCAAAAACTCATAACTTAAAAACAGTTTATATTTCTGATATTGTAGAGTATCGATTGAAAAACGAGTCGTTAATAAATGAAATCAAAAGAGAAAATACAACACTTCTTAATAGTGAAGTTGAAAAGGTTGAATTTTGCGACCATTTAAACCATATTCATTATGCTTTTTTATTTAATAAAAATCCTAATGACAAAACTTCATTTGTCAAATTTCACAATATTGGTTTAGATGTGAATTTAATTTTAAAACCTAAAAAATTTAACTCATTTTTAGCTTCGATTGAATTTTTAAAGAAAAATTCTGGAATTTTAATACTACTTGACAATAAAATAGAACATAGCGATAAAATTCGCGATTTTGGCATTGGTGCACAAATTTTGAAAAAATTGAATATAGAAAATATTAAACTCTTAACAACTCATTCACATACTGAATTTATCGGAATTAGTGGATTTGGATTAAATGTAATAGAAGAGTTAGAGGTGTGATTAGGGCGATTATTAGAGTTTATGGAACTATCCAAGGAGTTGGATTTCGTCCTTTTATCTATCAAAAAGCTATTAAATTTAATTTAAATGGATTTGTTTTAAATGATAATTTAGGTGTTTTAATTGAAGTAGAAGGCGAAAAAAACTCAATTGAAAATTTTTTAACTGAAATAAAAAACGATAAACCTCCTCTTGCAATCATCGATAAAATCGAGCTAAGTTTCAATCAAACTCTTTCAAATTACCAAAATTTTGAAATTAAAAAAAGTAATAATTTAAGTAAAAAAGTAGCTATTATGCCAATTGATAGTGCGATGTGTAGCGAATGTTTGAAAGAATTAAACGATAAAAAAAATCATAGATTTAATTATCCATTTATAAATTGTACAAATTGTGGACCTAGATACACAATAATTGAAAAATTGCCTTATGACAGGCTTAATACTTCTATGAAAAAATTTGAAATGTGTGAATTTTGCAAAAGTGAATATGAAAATAAATTGAATAGACGATTTCACGCAGAACCTATCTCTTGCCCTAATTGTGGATTAACTCTTTCACTTTTTGATAAAGAATTTAATTTTTTTGCAAAAAATAATGAAGCTATAAAAGAGGTAATAAATTTTATAAAAATTGGTAAAATTGTCGCAATTAAGGGTTATGGTGGATTTCATTTGATTTGCGATGGATTAAATGAAAAAACGATTAATAAATTAAGAGAGATAAAAAATCGTAAAAGAAAACCGTTTGCACTAATGTGTAAAAATGTGAACGAAGTTAAAAAGTATGCTTATCTTTCGCAAAAAGAAGAAGAGTTGTTAACTTCAGCGATTGCACCGATTTTGCTTTTGCAAAAAAAAAGCTCAAATTTGCCTGAAAATATCACTTTAAATATCGATAAATTAGGTATTTTTTTACCTTATAGCCCACTTCATTATTTAATTTTAAAAGAGTTAAGCTCACCTTTAATTGTTACAAGTGCAAATATTTCAAATGAGCCACTTATTAGCGATATTAATGAGTTGAAGAATTTAAATTTATACGAATTTATATTAGATTATGATAGAGAAATTATAAATCCTTGTGATGATAGTATTATGATGGTTGTGCAAAATATGAGTTTTGTACTAAGAAGAGGGCGAGGTTTTGCTCCATCAAACTTAAACTTAAATTTAAATAAAAATATTTTAGCTCTTGGAGGTAATCAAAAAAACTCAATCGCAATAGGATTTGAAAATAATGTTATTCTAAGCCCATATATTGGTGATTTAGAAACTATTAAAAGTATACAACATTTCAGTAAAACTATTGAAAAATTCAAAAATTTTTATGAGTTAAAACCTGAAATTTTAATTTGTGACAAACATCCTGAATATGAGAGTACAAAATGGGCAAAAAATCAAGATATAAAACTTACTCAAATTCAACATCACTATGCACACACTCTTTCAGTTATGGCTGAACATAATTTAAATGAGAAAGTTTTAGCTATTGTTTTTGATGGAACGGGCTTTGGAGATGATGGAAATATTTGGGGAGGAGAATTTTTTATAGCTGATTTAAATAGTTATGAGAGAATTTTGCACTTTGATTATTTAAAATTAATAGGAAATACTAAAGCTATAAAAGAGCCTAGAAGAGTGGCACTTTCAATTTTGTTTGATATTTTTGGCAAAGATGCAATTAATTTAAATAATTATGTAACAAAAGCTTTTTCAAAGCTTGAACTTGAAAATTTATACTTAATGCACTCAAAAAATTTAAATTCTACTCTTAGCAGTTCTGTTGGTAGAATTTTTGAAGCAGTTGCGAGTATTAGCGGAATTTTGCAATTTAGTGATTATGAGGGTGAAGCTGGTTTAGTGATGGAAAAATTTTATAATGAACAAATTAATTCATTTTATAATTTTGAAATAGATAACAATATAGTACAATACAAAAAGGCTTTTAAAGAGATGTTGATTGATAAAGAGCCTGAATTGATAGTTTCAAAGTTTATCAATTCAATTGTGGAATTGATTATAAATATTTCTAATAAATATGATTTGAATGTAGTTTTTTCAGGTGGAGTTTTTCAAAATAGTGTTTTGCTAAATCAAATAATAAAAAGATTAAAAAATAAGAAAATTTATTTTAATCAAAAGTTTCCCAGTAACGATGGCGGCATAAGTTTAGGTCAAATTGCTTTTTTTAAGAATAAATTTTTATAAAATCAAATATAATCTGAAAATTTTTTTAAGGTTTTGAATGAAGTATATATTTTTATCTTTAATAACAATAGGAATTTTTATCTTTATTTTTTTAGATAAAGAGAAATCATTAAAAGAGCAAAATCTTTTTAATAGCAAAATATCGCAATTAGAGGCTGAATATAGTAGTTTGATAAATAGTTATGAAAAAGTTAGTATAACTATTTTTGATGAAGTGATAAATAATAAAGTAGTTTTAAATTTACTTTCTCAATTAGATAGCAATAATGAGGGTTTAATACGAGAGGAAATTTATAACTTATTGCAACCAACTTATGTTAGATTGAAAGATAAAAATTTAAATTATATGCAATTTCAATTAGCAAATGCGAAAACTTTTTTGAGATTTCATAAAAACGGCGATTTTAATGATGCACAAAATAGAGTTTCTATTAATAAAGTTAATGAAGATAAAATTTATGTGAGAGGTTTTGAAATTGATAAATTTTTTGCTGGATTTAGATATATTTTTCCATTAGCCCATAATAATCAATATTTGGGAAGTGTTGAGATGGGTGTATCGTTAGAAGATTTTAAAAATGAAATTTCAAAATTATTTCCAAATAGCAAATATAAATTTGTAATTAAAAAAAGTACAATTGATAGTGAATTTTTTAAAAGTGTTGGAATTGATAAAAATAGTTTAGAAAAAGTGTATGAAAATTTAAACTTAAATAATTCATTTTGTATTCCATATGGATATGAAAAAAGCAACTATATTGCGACTTTTTTACCAATTAAAGATATTTCAAATAAAGAAAAAGAAAAACTTTATTTAATCTCTTTTAGTCTTGATAGAAGTTTGATTGATTTTAAGATAGATTTTTTCATTAAATTTTCAGTTTCATTTTTACTTTTAATCGTGGCTGGCGTTTTAGCTTTTGTAACAAAACAAAAAATAGCAGTCACAAAAGAGTTAAATGAAGCCCTAAAAGAGAAGATAAAAGAGTTAAATATCAATCAAAAACGGCTAAAAAATCAACTTTATCAAGATGGACTTACAAAACTTCCAAATAGATTAAAATTACTAAAAGATTTAAAAGCTAGAGAAAAGGCTTATATCGGGCTTATTAATATAGATGGTTTTAAAGAGATAAATGATTTTTATGGTGAACAAATTGGTGATGGACTTTTAAAGCGAATTACAAATAAAATCATAAATTTTATTCCTCATCGAGATTATAAACTCTATAAAATGCCAGCTGATGAGTATGTTGTTTTGGCAAAAAGAGAGATGAGTGATGAAGAGTTTTCAAACTTCATAAAATCTTTGACAGACTCTCTTGAAGCAAGACCATTTTTATGCCAAAATTATGAAATATATTTAGGTTTTACCTCTTCAATTGTAATGGAAAATATCGATGGAATTTTAGAAAAAGCAAATATGGCTCTAAAAAAAGCTCGAAAAGATAAATTGCCTTATATTATTTATGATGAAGGTATGGATGAATCTAAAGCTTATGAAAAACATATTACTTGGCTTAAAATCCTAAAAGAGGCTATCGAAGATGATAGAATTGTACCATTTTTTCAACCGATTTTTAACAATGAAACAGGAAAAATTCAAAAATATGAAGCTTTGGTTCGATTGATTAAAACTGATGGTGAAGTTGTAACTCCATATCACTTTTTGGAAGTTGTGAAAAAATCAAAACTTTATCCACTGCTTACAAAAAAAATGATAGAAAAATCCTTTGAAGTTTTTAAAGATAAAGAGTATGAGCTTTCTATCAATGTTTCAGTTGATGATATTTCAAATAAAGAGACTGTCTATTTTATTTTGGATAAATTGAGCAAAATAGATTTTGCACAAAGAATTTCATTTGAAATTTTAGAATCTGAAGGAATTGAGAGTTTTGCTGAAGTTCAAGATTTTATAAGACAAGTAAAAATGATGGGATGTAAAATTGCAATTGATGATTTTGGAGTTGGATATTCAAACTTTGAGTATTTGATAAATTTAGATGTGGATTACCTTAAAATCGATGGTTCACTCATTAAAAATATAGATAAAGAAACTTTTGAAATAATAGTTGAAACAATTGTTAATTTTACAAAAAGAGTTAATATCAAAACAGTAGCTGAATTTGTCGCAAGTGAAGAAATACTTGATAAAGTTAAAAATTTAAATATTGATTTTTCTCAAGGTTATTTACTTGGAGAACCAACCGATAAAGTGTGAGAGAAAGTTCAAGAGATTAATTTCTCTTATTATTATTTCTTGATATTATAGCAGCGGATGTGACTGATTATCATTACTCACCGCTTCAAAAATCCCTTGCGAAATTTTATAACTACAAAATTTTGGACCGCACATACTACAAAATTCAGCATCTTTAAACACATCTTGAGGAAGTGTCTCATCGTGAAACTCTTTGGCTTTATCTGGGTCAAGTGCTAACTCAAATTGCTTATTCCAATCAAACTTATATCTAGCATCACTCATAGCATCATCTCGCTCTCTAGCACCAATTCTACCTCTAGCAATGTCAGCTGAATGAGCTGCTATTTTATAAGCAATTATGCCATCTCGCACATCTTTTTCATTTGGAAGTCCCAAATGCTCTTTTGGTGTCACATAACAAAGCATCGCAACTCCATACCAACCAGCCATACTTGCCCCAATTGCACTTGAAATATGGTCATATCCAGCTGCAATATCAGTTACTAGTGGTCCTAGCACATAAAAAGGAGCTTCATAACAATACTCTTTTTCAAGTTCCACATTTCGCTTAATTTGGTTCATCGGTACGTGACCAGGTCCTTCAATCATAACTTGAACATTTCGCTCCCAAGCTCTTTTTGTAAGCTCTCCTAGAATTTTAAGCTCACCTAATTGTGCATCATCACTAGCATCAGCCAAACATCCAGGTCTTAGCGAATCGCCCAAAGATAAAGCTACATCATATTTTGCACAAATATCTAAAATTTCATCATAAGCAGTGTAAAATGGGTTTTCTTTGTGGTAATGCATCATCCAAGCCGCCATTAATGAACCACCTCGACTTACAATTCCCATTTTTCGCTTTGCAATTAGTGGCATCATTTCAAGCTTAAATCCAGCGTGAATTGTAAAGTAACTAACCCCTTGTTGTGCTTGTCTCTCAATCACTTCAAGCATTTTTTCAATTGTTAAATCTTCAATTTTATTATTCACATCATATAAAATTTGATACATCGGTACAGTTCCAATAGGCACACAACTCTCTTTAATTATTTCTTTTCTAATCTCGTCCAAATCCCCACCAGTACTTAAATCCATCACAGTATCGGCCCCATATTTGATAGAAATTTTGAGTTTTCTAACCTCTTCATTAATATCACTAGCTAATGCACTTGAGCCAATATTTGAGTTGATTTTACAACTAACAGCAACCCCAATTGCCATCGCTTCAAGATGAGTGTGATTGATATTAGCAGGAATTATCATTCTACCTCTTGCAACTTCGGCTCTTATAAGTTCAGGTTCAAGCTTTTCTCTTTTGGCTACATATTCCATCTCTGGAGTTATAATTCCATTTTTAGCATAATACATTTGCGTTGTAACTTTATCGTTTAATCTATTTTTAATCCATTCAGTTCTCATTTTATTCCTTGATTATTAAGTTTCTTATAGGTCAATCTGTCACATCCCCTGCTATAATATCTCAAATGTTTAGTCCATTATACTTAGGCTCTTATATAAAATAGTTTAAAGGCTTTAAATATCAACGATACGAAGTTATATTCAAATTTATATTTAAATAATTCTATTTTATTTGCATTAACTCCATTAATCATATCATTATTAATTTTAAAAAAAATAAACTCTTCAGCATTTAAATTGCAAAGTTCATTCGGTTTTATAACTTTTATGCCATATAATTTAATATCATCTGAATAATAATTATTATAATCCAAAATAGATATATATTTAATTTTCAACTCTTTTAATATTGATGTTTGTTTTAAAAGATATATTATAAATTTACCATTTCCAATTAAAACTACATCTTTATTTTTACAACTTTTTACTTTATTTAAAAACTTTTTATTTACATATTTATGCATAATTTTTTCTATATATTTCCTTATAAAATGATAAACTTTACTATAGGTTCTAAAAGGATATAAGTTTTTTAATGAATTATTAACAAATTTTAATTCACTATCCATCTTATCTTTTTCAATATCTACTGAATATGTGTAGTCAAAAAAAGCATTAACTCTATATGGATAGTAACTAGTAAAAGATTTTAGATATACTAAAAATTTATTATTTGCTGGTGTATAATTTTTATTAAGCTCTTTGTAATTTAAAATTACAGAATCAGGATTCTCAAAATCAAATGCACACCCTTCACTCAATTTACTCATAACAGCAATATTTGCACTATTTTTAAAAGCTTCATCTACAATACTCCAATAATCAGAAGCATAACACTCTATAATATCGTTATTTAAATTAGTTAAATTTTTAGGATTAATAGCAGCATATATAGTATTAAAAGTTTTTAAATGAATATTTTTACTATTATTAAATTTATAATGATAACCTTTCCAACTATTTGGTATACCAACATTTAAAGAGTGAAAATAGTCTGTATATCCTCTCATATTATCAATATGTTCAAAAATTAAATTTTCATTTATATAATTATCTTTTTCAAGAACATTTAAAAAGCATGTTTCTGTATTTTTATCAAATGGAACTCTAAGTTGATGATATAGTATCAACTCTTTACCACTCATAATATGAAATAGTATAGTAGATAGAAAATTTTTTGAATATAAAAATTCTGGAAGAATTAGTAAATTATATGAGTTATTTTCCAAACTTTTTTTTAAGCTATGTTTTAAAAATTGATGAAATATGTGATTGTTTTTTATAATTTTAGGATTATATATATTATAACAATCTAATAAGTTCGAACTATTTTCAAAAGCTTCATTTTCAAAAATTACACTATCAATAAAAGCTGATAATTGTTGAAATGTACTAGAATTATTAAAATAAGTTTTACTCTCTACATTTGTATATATAGCTAATTTAGTATTAAAATTATCTCTCAAAATATTTTTAGCTTCTTCTGTAAATAAAGATTTTAGTGCTAAATTTAAAAATATATCAATATACTTCTCGCCCCAAACAGGAAGAGTAAATCTTAATGAAATTTTATTACTCACTTAACTCCTTTATAATTTATTAAAAAAATTTATATATTTGAGCAATTGCATAACTCTCTAGTGTGCCTATATCTCTATGATAAATATCATTATGAAAAGTGTATATTTTATTTAAAAGCTTTGGCATAACTTCAATACTTAAATCTATCTCTTTTTTATTAAATGTTTCTAACAATTCAAATATAGATGGTTCCATTATGTAAACAGCAGCATTTGCTAAATTTGTTGGAGGATTTTTTACTTTTTCAAAAAACTTCTCTACTACACCATCTTTATCAAGCGCTACAACACCACAAGCTGATGGATTTTCTGCACTAAATGTCATCATAGTCATTTCACATCTATTTGGTCTATTTTGATGTGCATTAATAAAAGCTTTAAAATCACAAAAACTAAGATTATCAGAGTGTATAACCATAAATGCTTCATCTTTTAAATCATTTTTGCAATTTAAAATTGTACCTCCCGTAAATAGTAACTCTTCTTCATAAACAAGTTTAATAATATTTTTATATTTAGAATCATTTACATAATCTTCTACTTGTTTTTTTAAATAGTGTGTATTTATTATAAATTCACTTATTCCAATTTTATATAAATTATCTAACCAATATTCAATTAATGGCTTTCCATCTATTGGAACTAAACATTTTGGAACATAATTTGTAATTGGTCTAAGTCTTGTACCAAGCCCAGCAGAAAGTAGTAGTGCTTTCATTCTAAAATCTCTTTTTTTATCTCTTGTAAACTTAATGGAATATTTCCAACTCTTGCAACTTGACAAGCTGCTGCAATTGAACCAATATAAGCACTCTCAAGAATACTAGCACCTGCTGACATTGCCATTGATGAAGTTATAAGAAGAGAATCTCCAGCACCTGCCACATCTTTTGGATTGGAGTTAAGTGCTTCAATTTGATCTGTTATCCACTTATCTTCACTATTATTATCAATATTCTTATTTGCATGAATTAAAACACCCTCTGAACCAAGAGTTATAAAAACATTTTGAATATCACTTTTATTTCTTAATTTTTCTGCTAATATTATTAGTCCTGATTCAAAATCATTTACACCAAGTCTTACTTCTCTTTCAGTTGGTGTAACTAAATTCATATTTTTAAATTTTGAAATATCACCTGTTTGAGATGAAGATTGACTATCCGCGACTAACATAATATTATTTTGTAATCCTAAGTTTGTAATTTTATCAATTAATCCTTGAGGCAAACAACCATAACTAAAATCAGAAAATACTATCAAATCTTTATTATGTATTACTTTTTGAATATCATCAAAAATTTTATCTTGAGTTTCTGTATCAATATGATGTTGTCTTAAGTGATTGACTCTTAAAAGTGTTTTTTTATTTGCACGAAACCTCTGTTTTAGAGTTGTTGGTCTTGAAGTATCTATATATGTATAAGAGTTAATTTTATACTCTTTCATTTTTTCTTGAGCAAAATTAGCATAAGAATCATTACCTAATATTGTAAAAAAATCAACTTTTGCTCCAAGATTAGCTGCATGAGCTGCTACAATACAAGCACCTCCTATGAATATATTGGATGATATAGGACTTACAACAATTGTAGGATCTTCTTGACTCATTCCTAAAGGCTCACAAGTAATGTATTCATCTATAATTGTATCACCTATAACTAATACATTTAAATCTTTAAACTTGTCCAAAATAGATATAATTTTATTTGAATTTATGTTGTGTCTTTGTAGATATGGAATATTTTTCTTTATAGTTGATACTTCTAATTTTTTAAATTCATCTTGAAGTAGCGATAGAGTTGAGAATCTAATATCACCTGAACTAAATATTAATTTACCACCGTAAGATTTTAAAATTTGTAACTCTGGATTATATCTATTTTCGTGTTCACTTCCTTTTACCACTATGTTTGGTTTTAATAGTTCTATAAACTTAATTACATCTTCATTTAAAACAAAAGCATAATCAACAAATAATGAGTGTTTAATTGCTTCTAATCTAATCTCTGGATCTAATAAGCCAGTTGTATTGGAGTAGTTATCAATTGCTACAACTAAAAAATCTCCATTATCTTTTGCAAATTTTAATAATCTTAAATGTCCTGGATGAAGTATATTAAATTTTCCATATACAAAAACTGTTTTTTTATTTTTAGATTTTTTTAAAATCTCATTAATAATTAACATTTATATTTTCTTTTATATTATTTGATTGCATTTTTTGTACTATTGTTTTAAGAGAACGTTCAATTCTTTTTGTATTTGTATCATATATATTTGGATAAATTTCTTCTAACTTAGGTACTTTTTTATCATTTAATTTTTCTTGTTTCTTTAATTTTGATATAATTAAATGTGCATACCAAAACATATTTTTTAAAAATACATCAACTAATTTATCTGGAAATAAAGTAATAAATTTAGATGTAAAAAAGTTTGCTACTAAGCTTTCTAGTTTCATTTTAAAATATATTAATTTGTTATTTTTTTTATAATATTCTGAAGTTAAATTATATCTCATATCTGTAGCTTCAAATATTTTTAATATATCCTCACTCTCTATACTTTTGTTAGAAATATTTTTATAAAAATATCTAGTTGTTTCAATAATCATTAATCTTTTCCAAAACATTACATCTTTTAATGGCATTCCTGTAACATTAACATAAGTATATAAACCTGCTTTTTGTTCAGCTAATCCCTCTAAATACTTTTCTTCTTCATCAATGTTTTGAAAAATTCCTATATTTCTAGCATATTCATAAGTTGGTGTACCTGGAAAAATAATAAGTAAATTAGTTGATATATATCCTGAATTAAAAAATTTGCTTGGTTCAACTCCAATTTGTAGACATAATTCACCTAACATTTTTCCTGTATCTTTTACTGTATCATTATTTTCACCTGGAAGACCAATTAACATCTGTAAACGAGACATTATACCATTTCTCATTGTATTGACTATTCTTGATAATACTCTCTCAACTGTAAATTTTTTTTCCATAATATCTAATATAACTTGACTACCTGATTCAACACCGTATTTTAACTCTAAACAATTATGATTTTTATAAAAAACAATATCATCATCATCTACATTTACACATCTTACACCGCCAGCTGACCAAAACAATTTATATTTTTTAAAAAGTTTTGCAACTTCATAAGCATGTTTTTTATTAGCACCAAAATTCTCATCCATTAAAGTAATAAAACCAACATCGAAATTATCTATCAAATAAATTAAATACTTTTCAAGTTCATCAATTTCATAAATATTATAACCTGGAGATGATCTTTGACAAAATGTACAAGTAGCAGTACAACCTTTTGAAGTACTAATTTGAGCTACCTTTTTATCAAGTACTATATACTCACTTGTTATAGGGTTGTGAATAAATCCAGCTATAGAATTGGCTTTTTCATGATATGGGAAATTAAATATATTGTAATCTGGATTTTGTAAATTTTTAATTTTTTCACCATAGCCATTACTATATAGTTTATCTTTATACTTATAAGCAATACCTCTAATTTTTGTTAACTCTTCGTGAATTATTTCTATTCCATGTTTTTTATTGTATTCTAAAAGTGCTATCCAAGTTTTTTCACCTGGTCCTAAAACACATATATCCACATCTGTCTTATTTAATAAAACATGATAAGTAATAGCCATATTACCACCAACTACAATAAAACAATCTTTTAGTGTTTCTCGAATAATTTTTGATATTCTTTTTACTTGACCATAAGAGCTAGATATAACTGCACTCATACCAACTATTGTAGGTTTAACTCTTAAAAGATATTCTCTTATTTTTTCATCATCAGGAAGTATTTCTGCTGTATCGTAATAATCATACATATCATTTTCATAACCAAATTTCTCCATATATTTAATTATTGCTTGAATTCCAATACGAACCGGCCTTGTATCTTTATTATTTTGAATAAGTTTAATAGATTCATTCGATACTGAAAACAGTGATATCATCATAAATACTCCTTTTAATAATTAGGCTTAAATAATTGTGCAAAATAAACTTTATTTAATTATAAATTATTAAATAAAGTTAATATGTTGAGGTTTATCACCTATAGGATTTCTTAATTCAAATTCACCTTTCATATAAGAATCTAAAAACTCATTTACTTTATGCTGTAAACATAGTGAACCACACATTCTTTGGGCATTAAAATTAGGTGATGCTAAATAATTCATCACTTCCCAATATCTATCGCTTTGTATCATATCCTTAAATCTTGTGTGAACAATATTTCCTATATGAAATTTTTTATATTTCTCATTAAATAACATTCCACATGGTGCTACAAGTCCTGAACCTGACATTTGTATTTGAAAAGGAGGACCATAACATCTCTGATAACTTCTCTTACCATCAGAGTTTATTTTAGACCACTTTACTACTACTTTATACTCATCATCTGAATATATTTCTGCCTCTTTTAAAATATGTTCTATCTCTGCATATTTTGAGTAATCAACTCCTAATGCACCATCTTCACTATCTGATGTATGTTTAATAACTAAATAATCTGGTTTAAGCTCTTTTCCAAGTTTTGCAAGAGGAATAATTTGATCTGCATCTTGTGGCATTAATACCATTTGCATACCTATTGTTACATCTAAATTATCCTCTTTTTTTATCTCTACCATATCTTTAATATTTTGGCATACTTGATCAAACCAATCCTCTTTTACACCCATAATTTGTGCATATCTTTGAGGCTCACCAGCTGAAATATTTACTCTAATATATGTAAGGTGTGGAAGTACTCTTTTTAGAGCATCTTTTTTTAAATTATATCCATGTGTAGCTGTTGCCATTGATAAACCAAGCTTTGAGCCTCTTATTACCATGTGTTCAAAGTGTGGAGATAGGGTACTCTCACCATCACTTACTAAACTAATTGCCTTAACTCCAAGTTCTACACAATCATCTAAAAAATTATCAATTACTTCTTTTGTAATATCAAATCTATCATTTTCTTGAAGCCTTGCATAACAAAAACTACAGCCAAAATTACACGCTCTAGTTAAAGACATATCTATTGTAATAGGGGCTATTCTCTCGCCTCTCGCCCATTGTTCTATTCTCTCTTTATGCCAAGCTATTTTTGTAGCATCTAAAATTAACTCTTTTTTTTCACTCATAATATTATTTCCTACTTTTTTGTCTTACTCTGTTAGTATCTATTTTTTCAGTATACATAACCTCAA
>DZAZ01000023.1 GCA_022729755.1 Helicobacter cetorum
TTAATATGGCTATTTCTCATAAATTTATTAATTTAACTTATCGTAACATCAGTGAAATATTTAAAACTTTTGAGAATAATATGTATATTAAAGAAAACATTATAAAACTTGATATTCAAAATGGAAATGATGAATTTTATGGAGATAGGGCTAAAATAGTTGAATTTTTAAATGAATTAATCGAAAACTCTATTAAATATAAAGAGGATGAGAATATAAAAATTTCTATAACTTCATCAAATATAGAGAGTCTAATGATAGATAAAACTAATTATGATGGAAAATTTCTGTTTATAGATTATAAAAATACGGGGGCTAAAATAGAAAAAGAGAGAAAAGAGAAGATATTTTTACCTCTTTATAGCTCAAACAAAGATGGTTCAGGTTTAGGGCTTTTTATCATCAAAAAAACATTAGAATTAATGGAAGGTTTTATTATTGAAGATGGTAAAAATGAAGTGAATTTTAAAATTTATATACCATACAAATAGGAGTTAAAAATGCAAGATAATTATGATGTTAAAATTTTAATGATAGATGATGATAATGAGATTTTAGAAGATATAAAAAGATGGCTTAAAAGATTTGGATATAAAGAGGAGAATATGTATAAAGCATTAAGTCCAAATGATGTTGAAAAAGATTATCCAGATAAACACTTTGATGTAATTATAGTGGATATGCGAATGGATGGGGTTGATGATAGTGGATTTAAATTTATAGAAAAACATAAAGAACTCTCCTCTATTATTATTATTTTTACGGCAAATGATAATGTTATAGATTGTCGAAAAGCACTAAGAGAGTTAAAAGTGTGGGATTATTTGCCAAAGGCTAAAAATATAGATGATACAAACCCTTTTGAAGTTTTACATAACTCTATTCAAGAGGGAATAAGATATAAATTAAAGTGGGGAAATAGTAAAAATGATAATTGGATAAGTGAGCATTTAGATGAGTTAATTAGTAAATATAATGGTAAATATATTTCTGTAATGGATGAGAAAGTTATAGAGAGTGCAGAGAGTGAAGAGGAGTTAAAAGAGTTGTTAAATAAACATAACCGTCCTTCTATAATGCCTGTAACTTTAAAAGTTGTTGGATAATTTATGAGTAATTTTGAATATTTCAAAACTAAAAGTAATTTTGAAGCAAGAATCACTTTTATTCATAAAGGTAAAACTTTAAATGTGAAAATAGATACAGGTGCAACTGATTTAGTTATACCAATTAGTGATTTAAAAATTTTTGATAAAAATTTAACAGAAGATGATTTGAAAAAAAGTAGTGAAATAAAAGAGTATGAGAGTGCAAGTGGTGATACAATGATAGGATATAAAAAAGAGATAGAAGTCTATGTTAAAAATGTAGGAATCGTAACATTAAATGCTTATTTTTACACTGGAATTAGAAGACTCTTGGATTAAGAGAGCTTTCAAAACATTTCAAATTTTGCATTCATAAAGATGAATTTACTTTAGAATGCTTAAACAATTAATTTAAAAATTAAATTTTAAAAGGTGGTGTAAATATGACAAATTTAAAAGATTCAAAATTGTATATAAACAGGGAACTTTCGTGGCTTAGGTTTAATACAAGAGTGTTTGACCAAGCTAAAAAGGTGCATTCTCCGTTACTTGAGAGATTAAAATTTATCGCAATTTATGGTACTAATTTGGATGAGTTTTATATGATTAGGGTTGCTGGATTAAAAGATTTATACAGCGAAGGTGTTAGTGCAAGTGGAATTGATAAGTTAACTCCACTTGAGCAACTTAGCGAAATTAGAACTTATTTAAAAGGTGAACTTCAAGATGTTGAGATAACTTTTAATGAGATATTTTCTAAGCTTGAAAATGAGGGAATTGCTATTAGAAAATTTAGTGAGTTAAATCAAACACTTCAACGAAAAGCTAAAAAGTACTTTTATGATAATATTTTTCCAGTTATAGTTCCAATTGCAATTGATACAACTCACCCATTTCCCCACTTAAATAATCTTAGTTTTGGGCTTGTCGTAAAGCTTAGTGATGGCGAGGTTATAAAGTATGCATTGATTAGAATTCCTAGAATTTTGCCGCGATTTGTGGAGATTTCAAAAGGAATATATTTACCGATTGGGAATTTAGTTGAAAATTTTATTAGTGATATTTTTCCTCATCACGAGCTAATAAGTTCAACTCCATTTAGAGTTACAAGAAATGCTGATATCGATATCGAAGAGGAGGAAGCTGATGATTTTATGGAGATTTTGGAAGAGGGACTTAAGCTTAGAAAAAAAGGAAAATTTGTAAGACTTGAAATTGGAAAATGTGATGATAGCGATTTACTTCAATTTTTAAGAAAACATATTCGCATAAATGATGGCGATATTTATGAGTTTTCAATTCCTTTAAATTTAGGAACTCTTTGGCAAATTGTTGGACATAAAGCTTTTTCACACTTGACACTACCAAACTTTAAGCCAAAATTACTTCCTCCATTTGATTTAAATCAACCAATTATAAGTGTGATAGATAAGCAAGATGTGATGTTGTTTCATCCTTTTGAGAGTTTTGACCCAGTTGTGAAATTTATCGAAGAGGCAGCCAAAGATAGAGATGTTTTAGCGATAAAAATGACACTTTATAGAGTTGGAAAAGATTCGCCAATTGTCAAATCTTTAATAGAAGCATCGCAAGAAGGTAAGCAAGTTACGGCAATGGTTGAACTTAGAGCTAGATTTGATGAAGAGAATAATCTTCATTGGGCAAAAGCACTTGAAGAGGCTGGAGCTCATGTAATCTATGGAATTACGGGCTTTAAGGTTCATGCAAAAATAGCACTTGTAATCAAAAGAGATAAAGATGGAGGTTTAAAACAGTATGTTCATCTTTCAAGCGGAAATTATAACTCTGCTACTGCAAAAGTTTATACTGATATTTCGCTTTTTTCAAATAATGACTCGTTAACTAAAGATGCAACTAGATTTTTTCATCACTTAACAGGCTTTGCAAAAGGGGCATATTTAGGCACTTTATTGATGGCTCCAACTCAAATAAAACAATTCATAATTAAAATGATTGAAGAAGAGATAAAGAAAAAAGAGGAAGGGCGAATTATTTTAAAAGCAAATGCGATAATTCATCCTGAAGTTATAATTGCACTTTATCGGGCGAGTATGGCGGGGGTTAAGATAGATTTGATTGTTAGGGGTATTTGTGCTATTAGACCAAAAATAAAAGATGTAAGCGAAAATATTAGAGTAATTTCAATTATAGGAAAATATCTCGAACACGCAAGAATTTACTATTTTAAACACTCAAGCCCAAAAATATTTATTGCAAGTGCTGATTTAATGCCTAGAAATCTTGATAGAAGAGTTGAATTGATGACTCCGATATTAGATGAGAGTATATCTAATAAATTATATGAACTTTTAAATTTACAAATGAGAGATAATGTTTTAGCTTATGAGCTTTTAAGCGATGGAACTTATCAAAAAGTTGAACATAAAAAGGGTGAATTAGCGATTGATTCACATAAATTTATGGAAGATTTTGTGGATAAAATTTCAAAAACTGTAAAAAAAGTCGATTCAAAAGAGAAATTAGTAATGAGATTATTTAAGGAGAGTTAAATGTTATTAAAATATAAAGAGTGGTTTCCAAAATTTGGTGCAAATAGTTTTATTGCACCCGATAGTACGGTAATTGGTAATGTTACTTGCGGTGAAGATGTTTCTATTTGGTTTGGTTGTGTTGTAAGAGGCGATGTGCATAAAATCGTAATTGGTGATAGAACAAATATTCAAGATTTATCGATGATACACGTAACACACTATAAAAAGCCAGATATGAGCGATGGTTATCCTACAATTATAGGAAATGATGTAACAGTTGGACACCGTGTAATGCTTCACGGTTGCACGATTGAAGATGGTTGTTTAATTGGAATGAGTGCTACTATTTTAGATGGAGCAATAATTGGAAAAGAGTCAATTGTAGGAGCAGGAGCTCTTGTAACAAAAGGTAAAATTTTCCCGCCTAGAAGTCTTATTATGGGTTCTCCTGCGAAGCTAATAAGAGAGTTAAGTGAAGATGAGGTAGCTGAACTTTATGCTTCGGCTAAAAGATATGTTTCATTTAAAAATGATTATTTATAGTACAAAAATATGTGGTTTAGGAGTAAAATAAATTAGTGAAAAAAATAAAAAGAAAAATTAAAAGTATTGAACCTCAACAAAAAGGTAAAACAAGTCTTCAAGCTTCGTTTTTAGATAGATTGAAAGCTTATATAATAGACTTTTTTATGTTGTATGTACCACTTATTTATTTTTTTGGATATGTTATTTATGATGGAAAAGATGATTTTAAATCAAGCGAAGTAGCACCGTTTTTAGTTGTTTTAGTGTATGGAATTATAACGATAATTTTTTGGATAAAAAGTGGACAAACCCCTGGTAAAAAGGCATACAGTTTAAAACTGATAGATTTAAAAACTAATAATTTACTCTCACTTTCTAAAGCTATTTTTAGATTTGTTATGTTTTTAATTTCAGCTGCTAGTTTAATTGGAATTTTATTGCCATTAATGAGAAAAGATAAAAAAGCACTTCACGATTTGCTAACAAAAAGTATCGTAATTTATGATAATAAATAAGTTTTTTATAAATATTTCAGCCTCTTTCTTTTTCTACTTTGCTTCAATCGGAGTTTATATTATCTTTTTACCAAAAATGTTAAGCGATATTGGTTATAGTTCATTTCAAATCGGAGTAATTTTTGCAATTATTCCATTAATGCGATTTTTAACTCCATTTTTCTTTTTGAAAAAAATTAAGTTAAATCAAAAACTTTTTATTATCGCTTCATTTACAAATATTTTGGGAGTTTTTTCATTTTTTTTTACAATTTATAATTTTTATCTTTTTACTTTAAGTAATATTCTTTTTGGAATTGGTATGAGTTTAGTTTTGCCATATATCGAAACAATTTCAATTACAAAATTAAAAGAAAGTTACGGAAAATCAAGGCTTTATGGCTCAATCGGATTTATGCTAATTTCACTTATTTTAGCAAGAATTTTAACACTAGAGCTAGGTTTGATTTATCTATTTATTTCAGTTATTTTTATTGGAATTTTTGGCTTTTTAGTTTCAAATCAAGAAATAAAAGATGAGAATATAGAGGATAATTCAAATTTTTCACTAAAAATTCATTGGCAACTTTGGATAAGTGTGTTTTTAATGCAGGTTGCATTTGGGGCATTTTATAATTTTTTTACAATTTATGCGACAGAACAAAATATTTCTTTAGAAGTAGTTAGCTATTTATGGGCATTTGGAGTTATTTGTGAAATAATAATGCTAAATTATCAAACTCCAC
Source organism: Helicobacter cetorum (assembly GCA_022729755.1). Classification (GTDB taxonomy): domain Bacteria; phylum Campylobacterota; class Campylobacteria; order Campylobacterales; family BB28; genus BB28. Next base: position 5,367 of record DZAZ01000023.1, read on the forward strand.
TTTTAAAAAAATTCTCACCCATTGTAATTATAAAAATTACACTTTTAATAACCGTATTTAGATGGCTTTTACTCTATCTTTTTCCTACTTCACTTACAATTTATTTCATTTCTCAAACTTTTCACGCATTTAGTTTTGCCTTGTATCACAGTGCTACTTTAAGTTACATTTATAATATTTATCAAAACAAAAAGTTAGCAAATCAATTCTTTTACGGTATTTCTTATGGGCTTGGTGGATTTTTAGGAGCTTTGATTGCTGGAAAATTTTATGGTGAATATCTATTTTTATCTTCAGCCACCATTACACTTTTGGCTTATTTGGTTTTAAAAGGAAAATAGTTATACAATTTTTAAAAATATATAAAAAGAGGTTTTAATGTTAAAAAATACTCTCCCACTTAGTTTAATTATTTCAATTAGATTTTTAGGACTTTTTATAGTTTTACCAGTTTTATCGATTTATGCACTAGAGCTTGAAGGTTCAAATGAATTTTTAGTTGGAATTGTAGTTGGTGGATATGCACTAACTCAAGTAATTTTTCAAGTACCATTTGGAATTTTAAGTGATAAAATTGGCAGAAAAGTAACAATTTTAATAGGTTTAATTATCTTTGCGATAGGTTCAATTTTATGTGCAATCAGCACTGATATTTATATGTTAATTTTTGGTAGATTTTTACAAGGTGCTGGAGCGATTGGAGCTGTTGTTGTGGCTATGATAAGCGATTTAACCGCCGAAGAAGAGAGAGCAAAAGCTATGGCTATAATGGGTGGAAGCATTGCAATTGCTTTTGCTTTATCTATGTTTATTGGTCCAGTTATTGGCGGTAAATATGGAATTAATACACTTTTTTTTATTACTACAATTTTAGTTTTTATTTGTATTGTGATTTTATATACAAAAGTGCCAAATCCTCCGAAAGTTACATACTCATTTAATGAAGCATTTAAAGTAAGCGATATATTAAAAGATATTAATATTATGAAAATGAATATAACTAATTTTTTACAAAAAGCATTAATGTCACTTACATTTTTGATTATTCCTATATTTTTAACTAAAGAGTTTGCTTGGGAGAAGAGTGAGCTTTTTAAAGTCTATTTACCCGCACTAATTTTGGGTATTTTAGCAATGGCACCTTCAGCAATTTTATCTGAAAAAAAAGGTAAATATAGAGAAGTTTTAATTGTTGGAATAATTTTCTTTTTAATCTCTTTTATAATCATAGGTTTTACTCATAGCGAAGCTTTATTTATTTTGGGTATAACTCTATTTTTTATCGGATTTAATATCCACGAGCCAATAATGCAATCATTAACTTCAAAATTAGCAAAAGCACACCAAAGAGGCACAGCTTTAGGGATTTTTAATTCATTTGGCTATTTTGGAACTTTTGTTGGTGGAGTTATTGGAGCTAGTTATATAAAGTATGGAAATTTAACGATTTTATCGAGTGTTATTATTTTTATATCGATAATTTGGATTATTTTAATAGCAAAAATGCAAAATCCATCAAAAAGAAAAAATTTCTATGTAAATTTGAGTGAAATAAATTCAAATAACATACATGAGTTAAAAAATTTAGTTGGAATTATTGAGTATTACATAAATGAGAATGAGAAGCGATTAATTATTAAATATAATGAAGATGAATTAGATGAAGAGAAAATAAAAGGGTCTTTGAGATGGAAAACACACTAATTATTATTGGAGAAATATTTAAATTAAATGAAATTTTCAATAGTTATCTTTTGCGAGAAGTCAAAAATTCTCTTAAAAGAGTTGATGAAGTTGTCTATTTAAACGAGATAGATAAAGATAAATTGATAGAATTAATCGATGAAAATTCAAATATTATAATCGCTTCAAATAGAGATAACTTCAAAAAAATAGCAAACTTTTTAGGTGAATTTTTAAATTGTGGAATGAAAGAGAGAGACGGAGTAGAAATTCCACTTAAAGCTGAACCTTATAGAAAAGACACATTTATAATAAATTTTAAAGAAAAGCTCATAAATATATTAGCTATAAGTGAGGGTGAAAAGTTACCTGAAATACTTTTAAATAGTAAAAAAGTAGATACTACACTTAATATTTTTGGCATAGATGAAAAATCTAGCGAAATATTACTTTCATCTTTAGCAATTGAATTAGAGGCTGAAATTTTTGCATATAAATTTGTGGATGGATGGAGTAAAGTTTTACTTAAAGCTAAAAACTTTGGGAGAATTAGCCAATTTGTAGAGAGAGCGAAGGAAACTTTGCCAAATAAAATTATTGCAACTGATAATATCATAAAATATATTATTGAAAGATTTAGCTCAATTGGTAAAAATATAACTTTTGCAGAATCTTGCACGGGTGGGCTTTTAGCTTCAACTTTTACTAAAGAATCTGGAGTTAGTGAAATATTTGAGGGGAGCTTAATAACTTACTCAAATAGAATTAAAAATGGGTGGCTTGGTGTAAAAAATGAAAAATTAGAAAATTTTGGGGCAGTAAGTGAAGCTGTTATTAAAGATATGCTAAGAGGTGTAATAGATGCAACTGAAGCTGATTATGCAATTGCAATCAGTGGAATTGCTGGACCAACGGGTGGAACTAAAGAAAAACCTGTTGGAACAGTTTTTATTGGAGTAAAAAACAGAGCTAACAATGAAGAGTTTATCTCAAGAATGAAATTTGAGGGTGATAGAGTTTATATTCAAGAACAAGCAATATATTATGCGATTATGCTATTAATAGAAATGGCAAGAGATGATTTATTTTAAAAAATTTGATAATTTTTGAAAAAAACTCTTGACAAATTAAGAAGTTTCATATATAATTCCACCCACATTAACTGGTTAAACTTTAAACAGTTTAAGAGTTTTTTTTGTGATCCGTTAGCTCAGTAGGTAGAGCAATTCCCTTTTAAGGAATGGGCCGTTGGTTCAAATCCAACACGGGTCACCACTTAAGTCAGTTCTAATTTTTAATAAAAAATAAAATGATTAAATAAAACTAGACCCCATCGTCTAGTGGCCAAGGACCTCGCCCTTTCACGGTGATAACAGGGGTTCAAATCCCCTTGGGGTCGCCAATATATGGTCGATTAGCTCAGTTGGTAGAGCGCCACCCTTACAAGGTGGATGCCAGAAGTTCGAGTCTTCTATCGACCACCATTTTTAATTATTTTACTTCTTTGGAGCGGTAGTTCAGTTGGTTAGAATACCTGCCTGTCACGCAGGGGGTCGCGGGTTCGAGCCCCGTCCGCTCCGCCATTTTTAAAATCAAAAGTATAGATAGTTATTAAATTTTTTTTTCAGGTCGATTAGCTCAGTTGGTAGAGCGCCATCCTTACAAGGTGGATGCCAGAAGTTCGAGTCTTCTATCGACCACCACTCCTAATAGCAACTCTCATAAGCAATCCAATGTCATATCCCCTGATATAATATCAAGAATATTTGACCAAAAATCGATGAAAATCCGCGAGAATATTTTTTTGTAGCCATAGATATGGCTACGAGGCTAATTTATGTGGAGATAATGCCCAATAAAACGACTGAAAATGCAAATATTTTTTTGGAAAATGTGATGAAATTTTATCAGTTTGAGATAAAAAAAGTGCTAATATATCAAGCATTCTGGAATTGATATAAAAAAACTCCAATTGAGTGTTTGGAAGGCTAGTTTGACTAAAAACCAGAGTTGTTTAAAGTTGATATTGAAACATTTAAAAATGCGAAAAGAGTCTTATATTTAAATGATTATAGTAGGGGATGTGATAAAATGTTTATTTCAAAATATAGTGCAAGTGGAAATGATTTTGTGATTTTTCACACATTTAAAAAGATAGACAGAGGTGCTTTAGCAAAAACTATTTGTGATAGATTTAATGGAGTTGGAGGCGATGGTTTAATAGTTTTACTTCCTCATAGTGAGTATGATTTTGAGTGGCAATTTTATAACTCTGATGGAAGTGAGGCTGAAATGTGTGGTAATGGAAGTAGAGCAGTTGCACACTATGCTTATTCTAACTCTTTGGCTAATTCTAAAATGAAATTTTTAACAAAAGCTGGAGTTATAAATGCTGAAGTTAATGGCGATATAGTTGAGAGTGAATTAACTAAGCCCAAAATATTAAAAGATAGTTTTGTTGAAGAGGGCTTTAATTGGCTACTTCTTGATACAGGAGTACCTCATTTAGTTACAATAGTTGAAGATTTAAATAGTTTTGATAAAGATTTAGCCATAAAACTTCGCTATAAATATAATGCCAATGTAAATTTTGCCTTGATTAAAGATAAAAATTTATTTGTAAGAACTTATGAGCGAGGAGTTGAAGATGAAACTTTAGCTTGTGGTACGGGTATGAGTGCTTGTTTTTTGAATGCAAATATGATTGGATTGCTTCAGAATAGTGCTAAAGTTTATCCAAAAAGTAAAGAAGAGTTAAGTTTGAGAATTGAAAATGGGAAGCTTTTTTTTAAAGGTGTTGTGAAAAAAGTTTTTGATACTTGTATATAAAGGAAATTTATGAGATACGGTGAAAAAGAGATAAAAGAGTTTGATGTAAAAAACATTGAAATTTGGGAAAATAAACATAAAAAAAATTACAAAATAAAAATAACTCTACCAGAACTTATAACAAAATGCCCAAGAAGTGGTTATCCTGATTTTGCAAAAGTTTATCTTGAATATATTCCTGATGGATTTGTGATAGAGCTAAAAGCGATAAAACTTTATATTAATTCATTTATAGATAGATATATTTCGCACGAAGATGTAATAAATGAGATTTATGACACATTAGAGCTTAAATTAAAACCAAAATGGATGAAAATTGTAGGGGATTTTAACCCGCGAGGAAATGTGCATACTATAATAGAGATAGATAGCGATTTAGTAAAAAAAGAGATATAAAAAACTATTAATTTGGTACACTTATTGCTTTTACTCCTATTGAAAATGGTAAGGATTACCGTGAAATTTGCAATAAGGAGTAAACAATGAGTTTTAGAATTAATACTAATATAGCGGCAATGAATGCGCATTCTCAAGGCTTGGTAACAAATAGAGAGTTATCAGGTTCACTTGAAAAGTTAAGTTCAGGGCTTAGAATAAATAAAGCAGCCGATGATGCTTCAGGAATGGCGATTGCTGATAGTTTAAGAAATCAAGCAAACTCGTTAGGTCAGGCAATTAGGAATGCAAATGATGCAATAGGTATTATCCAAACAGCCGATAAAGCGATGGATGAGCAAGTTAAAATCTTAGATACAATTAAGACAAAAGCTACTCAAGCTGCTCAAGATGGTCAAACAACTGATACAAGAAAGGCACTTCAAGCTGATATTACAAGATTACTTGAAGAGCTTGATAATATCGCTACAACTACAAGTTTTAATGGTCAAACATTACTTTCAGGATCTTATACAAATAAACAGTTTCAAGTTGGAGCTTATGCAAATGAGACTGTAAAAGCGAGTATTCAATCAACTCATTCAGCTAAAGTTGGGGATGTTAGGTTTGAGACTTCTCAAGTTATTACAGCTACTACAACGGCAACATTAAACTTTAGTGCTGTTGATGGCATAAATGATGTAACATTAGAGAGTGTTAGTATTGGAACTACAGTTGGTACTGGAATTGGTGCTTTATCTGATGTAATCAATAAAAATTCTGATAAGTTAGGTGGAATAAAAGCTAGTTGGACAAATGTTTTAACTGCAAGTGCTGCTGCTGTTGCGGCTGGAAATATAGTTTCACTTACAATTAATGGTGTAAATGTAGGAACTGTGAACGGAGTTGTAGTAAATGATGCTGATGGAAAGCTTGTTAATGCTATTAATGAAGTAAAAAGTCAAACTGGTGTTGAAGCTTATACCGATGAAAGAGGAAGACTTAACTTAAGAAGTACTGATGGTAGAGGTATTTCTGTAGCTGGTACTGGACTTGATACAGTTGCAGGTTTTGGTCAAACACCAACAGAAAGTTATGGTAGATTAACATTAACAAGAACTGGTGCCAAAGATATCGTTGTTTCTGGAACTGGTGATATTGGTATGTTTAGTGCCGCTGGTGTTGCTAGTGAAGCTGTTGTCAATTTAGGTGCAGTTAAAGGCACAGTTGGAAGTGCTACAGCTGATGCAATTGGTTCTTTTGAAAATGCAAATGTTGGAAAAGTTGGAAGTTTAGCCGCTGGTGTTACAACTTTAGCTGGAGCGATGGCTGTTATGAGTATTGCCGATGCATCGATTAAGCAACTTGATAAAATTAGAAGTGATTTAGGTTCTGTTCAAAATCAATTAGTTGCAACAGTTAATAATATTTCAGTTACTCAAGTAAATGTTAAGGCTAGTGAATCGCAAATTAGAGATGTAGATTTTGCAAGTGAATCATCTAATTTTCAAAAATATAATATACTAGCACAATCAGGAAGTTATGCACTCTCTCAAGCAAATCAAGTTCAACAAAATGTTATGAAACTTCTTCAATAAAAGATAGCTTTCTCTTTTATCTTTTATTTTTTTAAAAATTTGAATAACCCAAAATCGAAACTTTAGAGATGAATTTATCTATTGCCTTAATAGAAGCATTTTTTATCGCTTCAAATCTTTTTGTATCCGAAATAATCGAATCTGGCTCCATTAAAAAATCATAATACCCATCAAATAAAAGTTTATCTTTTTTTGAATTCTTGAGAATATAATCAATTTGAAGTGTTACAACAGTTCTATATCTAGCGATATAACCATCTTTATCATATTGAATTGGCTCAAAATCAACATCTTTTAACTTTACAAAAATTTTTGAAGTTGCATTTGCAGAATCTGAAATTTTGCCCTTAAATCGGCTAATTATTGCTTCATTTATCGCATCTTTGATTAAAATTGTATTTTCAGGCTCTTTCAAATCTATCTTAATATCAGCAAAAACTCTCTCACCTAAAGCCTCTTTTGCATAAATCGAAGAGGGTTTATAACCACAACCTAAGCTGAAAAAAATAAAAAAAAGAGTTAAAGAAGTAAGTAAAATTTTCATTTAACTACCAAATTCACAAGTTTATTTGGAATTACAATCTCTTTTATAAGAGTTTTATTCTCAAGCCATTTTGCAACACTCTCTTTAGCTTTTGATAAAATATCATCATCTGAAGTATCAAGATTAACTTCAATTTCACCTCTTCTTTTTCCATTTATTGTAATTACAATTATGATAGTATCTTCGATAAATACTTCATTTTTAACTTCCAAAATTTGATTAAAATTTGCTAAATTAAAATACTCTTTACTTATTTCATAGCAAATATGAGGCACGATTGGTTCTAAAATATTACTTAAAATAAAATAACCCTCACTCCAAATTTCGCTATTTTCTTGCTCATTTAGGGCATTCATAGCTTCCATACAAGCAGCAATCAAAGTATTAAAAGCTTTATTATCTTCATAAACTTCTTTTGATTTAACTAATGCTTCATAAACTTTTTTTCTAGCAAATTTCTCATTTTTAGAAAGTTTTGAATGCTCAATCTCTGGCAAAGCTTCGCATTTATTAACTTTTTCACTTCTTGAGGCAAATCGTTTTAAAAATCTATAAGCCCCCTCAACTGCACTATCATTCCACTCAAGCTCTTTTGTTGGCGGTGAAGCAAAAAGTATAAAAAGTCTTGCAGTGTCAGCACCGTATTTTTTAATTAACTCATCTGGGTCAACTACATTGCCTTTTGATTTACTCATTTTATGCCCATCTTTTAGCACCATTCCTTGAGTTAGCAAATTTTTAAAAGGCTCACTTGAGTTAATATAACCCAAATCTCTAAGCACTTTTGTAAAAAATCTAGCATAAAGTAAATGAAGTATCGCGTGTTCAATTCCACCGATATAATTATCAACTTCCATCCAATAATTTATATCTTCTTTATCAAAAGCCACTTTTTGCATAAGTTTAGGTTTTGTAGTGTATCGCAAAAAATACCACGAACTTTGGAAAAAAGTATCCATAGTATCGCTTTCTCGCACAGCTTCAATGCCACATTTTGGACATTTGCAAATTTTCCAATCAAGAGCTTTATCAAGTGGGTTTCCCTCGCCCGTAATCTCCACATTTTCTGGAAGTGCAACAGGTAAATTTGGTTCAGCCACAGTTCCACATTTATCGCAATGAATTAGTGGAATAGGAGCTCCCCAATATCTTTGTCTTGAAATTCCCCAATCTTTAAGCTTAAAATTAGTAACTCTTTTGCCTAAATTTTGCTTTTCAAAATAATTAATAATAGTTTCTCTTGCGGGTTCGCTTAAAAGCCCACTAAAGCCCTCACTATCAAATAAAATTCCATTTTTGTCATCATTTGGCTTAATTACATATTTTATATTTAAATTATATTTTTGTGCAAATTCAAAATCTCGCTCATCGTGTGCTGGAACTGCCATAACTGCCCCACTTCCATAATCACTCAAAACAAAATTAGCTACCCAAATAGGAATTATCTCTTTAGTAAGTGGATGAATTGCATCAATCTCAAGATAAAGCCCCTCTTTTTCTTGCATAGCCCTCTCTCTTGTGGCAACTCTTTGCATCGCTTTAATTTTTTCGATTTTATCTTCGCTTAATAAATTATGCTCAATTAAATATCTAGTAATTGGGTGTTCAGGAGATAAAGCTGAATAAGTTACTCCATAAATTGTATCAGCCCTAGTTGTAAAAACTTCAAAACTCTCAAATTTAGAGTTTAATTTTACTTTTGTCTCTTCGCTTAAAGTAAATAAAAATTCCAGTCCAATACTTTTTCCAATCCAATTTTTTTGCATTGTGATAACTTGATTTGACCAATTTCCCTCAAGTTTGTCTAAATCAGAAAGTAACTCTTCGGCATAATCAGTAATTTTTACATAATATTGATACATTTCTTTTTGTTCGATTTGAGTATCACATCTCCAACATTTTCCCTCAATCACTTGCTCATTTGCTAAAACTGTCAAATCGTGTGGACACCAATTTAATTGTCCTTTTTTGCGATAAACTAAGCCTTTTTCCCACATATCGATAAAAAATTGTTGTTCAAACTTTGTATAAATTTCATCACAAGTTGCAAACTCTCTTTTTTTAGAAAAACTAAAACCCAAACTATCAAGCTCTTTTCTCATATAATCGATATTTTCATAAGTCCATTTTTTCGGATGAACTTTGTTTTTTATTGCTGCATTTTCAGCTGGCATTCCAAAAGCATCCCAACCAATCGGATGAAGCACATTAAAGCCAATTTTTCGGTAATATCTAGCAATCGCATCTCCAATTGCATAATTTCGCACATGTCCCATATGAATTCGCCCACTAGGATATGGAAACATACTTAAAATATATTTTTTTGGTTTAGTTTTATCATCACTTGGCTCAAATAAATCATTCTCAAGCCAATACTTTTGCCACTTTCTCTCAATTACACTTGGATTATATTCCATAATTTTCCTTCTTAAAAATCTTTGCTAATTTTATCAAAAAAATTAAAAAATGATATAATTTCCAAAAGGAATTAATTTATGCTAGTAAAAATCAAAGTTGATGAAGTAGAAATTGAAGTTGATAACGAAAATAATTTAATTGATGAACTTAAAAAAAATAATATTGATATTCCTCATTTTTGTTATCATAAAGCCCTCGGAGTTGAGGGAAGTTGCAGAATGTGTTTGATTGAACTTAAAGGTGCAAAAAGACCTCAAATAGCTTGTGATACTCCTATTAAAGAAGCAATGGAAATTATAACAAAGAGTGAGAGTGTAAAAAAACTTAGAAGTGCAATGCTAGAGCTATTTTTTTTAAATCATCCGCTTGATTGTTCGGTTTGCGACCAAGTTGGTGAGTGTTATTTGCAAGAGTATTATATGAAGTACGATTTAGCTTCTTCTCGTCTTGAAGTGCCTAAGCTTAAAAAAGATAAAAGAGTAGATTTTAATAACGGTGTGATTTATGATGGTGAGCGGTGTGTGCTTTGTACAAGGTGTGTGAGGTTTTGCAAAAATATTACAAAAACAGCTGAATTAGGGGTTATAAAAAGGGGAGATAAATCGCAAATTTCAATTTTTAACAATTTAAAAATTGATAATAAATATGCTCAAAATATAGTCGATTTGTGTCCAGTTGGAGCTTTAACAAGTAAAGAGTTTAGATTTAAACGACGAGTTTATTTTTTAAAAACAATTAAGAGTATTTGTCAGGGTTGTTCAAGAGGTTGTAATATTTACATTGACCACGAAAAGAGTAAAAATTCACAAAAAGATTTAATTTATAGATTTAGACCACGATTTAATGAAGCTATAAATGGAGCTTTTATGTGCGATTATGGACGAAATAGCTATAAACAAGAGAATGAAACTTTACAAGTAGCGACAATTTTAGGCAAAGAGGCGAGTTTAGATGAAGCTACAACAAAGACAAAGGAGTATTTGAAAGATGCTACTTTTTTAATTTCTCCAAATTTAACAATTGAAGAGATGCAAGATATTTTAAATTTAGCAAAAAAACATCACATAAAAGTTAATGGTTATTCAAATAGTTATATTAAAGATGGTGAAGATGACTTTTTAATAAAAAACGATAAAGCAGTGAATAGAAAAGGCTTAGAGTATTTGAATATTTCGCAAGATTTTGAGGAGTTAAAAGAGAGTATAAAAAAGTCTAAAAATGTGTTTATTTTTGACTCAAAAGAAGCTTTAAATAATGAAGAGTTGATGAGTCTTTTAAAAGATAAAAATATTATAAATTTTAGCTCAAAAAGTGATGAATTAATCACTTTATCTAAAATAACTGTTCCAATTCCATCATTTTCTAAAAAATCTGGAACAATTATTAATTGTGATGGAATTGTTCAAAAATATTAGGAATTAAAAAAAACAGACAAAAAAAATGAACAAAGAATATATAAATTTTCTTATCTTAAAGGAATTCATTGAAAATATTTTTAAAACGATTTTCACCATATTTAAGTGGATACAAAAAAGAGTTCATATTTGTATTTATTAGTATTCTTGTAGTTGCGATAACTTCTGGGCTTTCGGCTTATTTGGTGCAACCAGTATTAGATGACATATTTATAAGTAAAAATGTAGCTATGCTTGAAATATTGCCGTTTTTAATAGTAATAGTTTACACTCTAAAAGGGATTGCTAGATATATTCAAACTTACTATACAAATTATATTGGTCAAGATATTGTGCGGAAATTACGGGATTTGATGTTAATTAATCTTTTGAATTTAGATTTAGAATTTTTTAATAAAAACAGAATTGGTGAACTTATCAGCAGAATTACAAATGATATAAATCGTGTTCAAATTGCGGTTTCAAACTATATTGCTGAATTTATTAGAGAAGTTTTGACAATTTTTGCTTTGATTGTTGTAGTTATTTATCAAAGCCCAAAATTAGCCTTTTTTGGCTTAGTTGTTTTGCCTTTAGCGATTTATCCACTCTCAAAACTTGCAAAAAGAGTTAAAAAACTTTCATATCAATCTCAAAATAAAATATCGGATTTAACGGCAAAACTTAGTGAAATATTTCATAATTTGGAAATTATCAAAGCAAATTCAGCTGAAAAATTTGAAACAGATAAATTTAGTGATGAGAATAAAGCTTTTTTTAATATAAATATGAAAAGTATTAGAACGAGTGAACTTGTAAGCCCATTTATGGAGTTTATCGGTTCGATTGCACTTGCTGTTGTGATTATTATGGGCGGGAAAGAGGTGATTGAGGGGAATTTGAGTGTTGGAAGTTTTTTTTCATTTATGACGGCTTTATTTATGCTTTACACCCCAATTAAGCGAGTTTCTGCGATTTATAATAAAATGCAAGATTCAATTGCGGCAAGTGAGCGAATTTTTGATTTAATTAATTTAAAACCAAATATAAAAAGTGGAGATAAAAAATTAAATATTATAAAAAATATTAATTTTCAAAATGTGAATTTAAATTATGATGATAAAGAAGCTTTAAAAAATATAAATTTTGAAGTTAAAAAAGGCGATGTTATCGCACTTGTTGGGGATAGTGGAGGTGGAAAAAGTTCGCTTATAAATTTAATAATTAGATTTTATGAAACTAGTAGTGGTGAAATGTTTATAAATAATTTAAATATTAAAAATTATGAACTCAATTCACTTAGAGAAAATATTGCAATTGTAACTCAAAGAGTTTTTATTTTTTACGATACAATCGCCAAAAATGTAGCATATTCAAATGAGGTCGATGAAGCGAGAGTTTTAAAAGCATTGAATTTGGCGAATGCAAATGAATTTATACAAAATCTTCCAAATGGAATTTATACAAAACTTGATGAATTTGGGTTAAATTTAAGCGGAGGTCAACGCCAAAGAATAGCCATCGCAAGGGCGATTTATAAAAATCCTCAAATTTTAATATTTGATGAAGCAACCTCGGCACTTGATAATAAAAGTGAAGCGATAATTCAAGAGAATTTAAAAGAGTTTATAAAAGATAAAATTGTTTTTATAATCGCTCATAGATTGAACTCTATTAAATTGGCAAATAAAATTTTGCTTTTTAGTGATGGTGAAATTAAATGCAGTGGAAATGAAGAGGAATTGATGCAAAATTGCAAAGAGTTTCAAAAGTTAAAATCGATTTAAAATTTTAATTTTTTACTTCTCCATTTACAATATTTAAGATAACTTTTCCAAATAAATCTCGATTTTTATAAGGTAAATTTTTATCTTCTAACTCTATTTTAGAATTTAAATCAACTAAAATCAAATCAGCATCATAGCCCTCTTTGATAAGCCCTTTATTTAAATTTAAAACCGAAGCTGGTGTCAAAGAGGTCAATTTTGAGAGAGTTTTTAAATCTATTATTTCATTTTTAACCAAAAATGTATATGCAAGTGAAAAATAATATTTGATTATATCAATTCCAAAATTTGCTTCAGAAAATGCTACATCTTTATCTTCAAGTGATTTTGGAGAGTGAAGTGAAGTTAATAAATCAATTTTAGCATTTTTTAATTTTTCGATTAATTTTACTCTATTTTCTTCATCTCTAAGTGGAGGCATAATTTTGGCATAAGTGTTGAAATTATCGCACTCACTCTCATTCAAAATCAAATGATGAATTGAAACTTCAGATAAAATATTTTTATTATTTTCAATAATTTCTAATCCTCTATTTGTAGAAATATTTTGAATAACAATTTTATTTTGAATTGAATTTGCGATTTCATTTATTTTTGCAATCTCGCTAGTTTCGGCTATTTCAGGAATTCCTATAAGTCCTAATTTAAAAGAAATTTCACCCTCGTGCATAACTCCTTCCAAAGAAAAACCATCATCATTGCAAAAACAAAATACACTACTATTATGCATTTTTGAGTATTCAAAAACCCTTTTTATGCTATTTCCACTCACATTTGATTTTAAAAATATTCCTTTTGCACCTCGTTTTAAAAGTGTTGAAATATTTGTCAATTTATTCTCTTTTAAACTATTAATTGCAGGAAAAATATTAATTTTATTTAAATTTTTAGATTTAGCATTCACAAATTCAACAGCCATTTCACTATCAATTGCAGGAGTTGAATCTGGCATCAAAAGAATTGTTGAAAGCCCACCTTGTAATGCTCCATTGCTAACTTTAAGTAGTGTTTTTTCATTTAATGAATTATTAAAAATTCTGACATTTAAATCAATCATTGAAGGCATCAAATAAAGCCCAGTTGCATCGATGATATTTTCACCATTTAAATTTTTAGCAATTTTTATAATTTTTCCATCTTTTATTTGCAAATCACTTTTTAACTCTCTTTTGGCATCGCAAATTATCGCATTTTTGATTATCATTAATTGTTAGCCTTTGATGGTTCTACCTCTAATTTAAAATTGGTTCTACTTTTTAGTAATTTATCAATCTCTTCATTTATACTTTTTAAACTTTTAACTTTTTCGTCAACTTTTTTATTGAAATTCTCTTCAAAATAAATTTTACTTTGCCAATAAGAAATTGCACCCGCAAACAAACTAGCCCCAACTATTCCCAAAATTCCAGCTATCAAAATATTTGTTTTATAAACCTCTTTTAACTCTTCAATTGCTGAATTTATCTTTTTACCTTTAGTTGTAACTAATTCTCCAAACTTTTCTCTATCATCACTTAAATCATTATAGAGTTTATTTAACTTTTCAACCTCAACTCGTAACCCTTCAGTTGGTATCTGTTGAACTCTCTCTTCGATTTTATTTTTTATAATTTCTTCAGTTTTACTTAAATCTATATCTTTTAATATTTTATCTATCGTCGCACTAAAAGTGTTTAAATTAGTTTCAATTTGAGTTGCCACACCTTTATAATCTTTAATTGTCACATCAACTTTATCGGTTGCTTTTGTGATATTATGAACGATGTTATCGATATCTACACTTATATTATAAATTTGCGATAAAATAGAATTTATTTCGCTAATTTTCTCATCTCTTGATTTTAGGGTATCATCGATTATTTTGCTAAAGTGAGTTGTGATTTTTTCATTTATAAAAATATATGCCCAAAGAGGGTCAGACTCGTCAATCTTTAAACCAAACTCTTTGAATATATCACCTTTTAATTTCTCAATATCCATTATTACACCCCAAACACACTATCTAATTGTGAAAAAATATCTTTTTTAATAATATTTAATCTCTGTTTCTCCATCATTTTAAAATCACTATGACTTTTCACCTCATCAAAAGTTAATTTTTTCTTAACCATCTCTTCAATATCTTTTATAAAAGTATCTCTATTTCTAGTTGGAATTGTTATCATACCTTTGATTTTGTCGACATTATCTTTATATAGTTTTGTATCTTCAAATGTTTTACCATCTATTTCAATAGAGCCAAAATACTCATTTTTCCAAACAATTATTGGTACATCAAAATTTTTAATCAAACTCTTAAATCCTTGTGCTGTATCTTGAAGCCCTTGAGCTCCAGTAATTACCGTATGAATAAAAACTTCTTTATCGTGTTCTTGCAACATCTCTAATACACCATTTTCAATCATATAATTATTCAGTGGTGCAAACGAACTAGCCCCATTATCCACAACAAAAGCTACATCTTCATTTAAAAGTGACTCCATTAAAATATCAAAACCTCTTTCGTTTATTTTCCCACCATCCATAATATTTACGTGTTCAACATTTAAAGCTTTATATTGCTCAAAAGTGGCATTTACATTATCTGTATCATAACACTTCAAATCGATTTTTTTATCTTTTAACCATTGTGCGATAAGTGTTGAAATAAAAGTTTTACCAGCACCACCTTTTCCTTGCAGTGTCAAATGTATACTTGAAGATAAATTTTTCATAATTCTTCCTATTTTTTTGTTTTTTTAATTACAAGCAATCTTTATTCCCATATATTTTTATCAACAATTGCTGAATGTTCAAATTTTTTCTCTTTATTCTCCCTAGAGTGAGCTTTTAGTTCGTTTGTAACTTTACTCTTTGTCTCTTTTTTAACCTCAACTTCTTGTTTTGGTTTTGGCTTAACCTCTTCAACATCGTGTTTTATCGGCTCTTTCTCAACAACTGCTTCAACTTTTTGAGTTAGAGAAACTTCATTTTTTTTAAAAAGATTTGCAACTTTCTCAAACCAATTTCTTATTTTACAAAACATTAAACACCTCAAAAATAATTTAACTTACCTATTTTATCAATTATAAGTTTAAATTTAGTAAAATAAAGTAATTTATAAATAAAGGTATTAAATGGCTGAATTCGGAAAATACGGACTTCCATTAGAGATTAAATATTGTAAAAAATGCACTATGAATAATCAAAGACCATCTTCAACAATTGAGTTTAAAAATAAACCAAATGAGTTAAAAAGAGCAATCGCTTTTAGTGAAGATGGGATTTGTGAAGCTTGTAAATTTGCAGTTAGAAAAAAAGATATAAATTGGTTTGAGCGAGAAAAAGAGTTGATTGAGCTTTGCAATCGCCACAGACGAAATGATGGGCGATATGATGTTGTAGTTCCTGGAAGTGGTGGAAAAGATAGTGTAATGGCGGCTCACATATTAAAATATAAATACAATATGAACCCAATTTTAGTCACTTGGCCTCCAGCACTTTATACTGATATTGGGCGGTTTAATTTTGAAGCTTGGATAAATAGCGGATTTGCAAATTTCACTTTCAACCAAAATAGAAAAGTCCATAGAATTTTAACTCGATTAGCATTTGAAAATTTAGTCCATCCATTTCAGCCTTTTATTTTAGGGCAAAAAAATTTAGCTCCAAAAATGTCAATTTTATTTGATATTCCTTTAGTTATTTATGGCGAAAATGAGGCTGAATATGGCAATGCACAAGCAGATAATGAAAAACCAACAAGAGACACAAAATATTACAGCGATGAGGCAAGAGTTGAAGAATTATATTTAGGTGGAGTTAATGCAAAAGAACTTATGAGTGAATACGGCTTTTCAACAGCTGACCTTAATGCGTATCTTCCAGCAAATCCATATGATTTAGCAAGAGTTAAAACTGAAGTGCATTATTTGGGCTATTATATAAAATGGCATCCACAGGAAACTTATTATTTTTCGGTTGAAAACTCTGATTTTATGCCAAATGATGTGCGAACAGAGGGAAGTTACTCAAAATATAGCTCAATTGATGATAAAATCGATTGGCTACACTACTACACAACTTATATAAAATTTGGAGTAGGAAGAGCAACTTATGACTCAGCTCAAGAGATAAGAAATGGTGATATAACCAGAGATGAGGGAGTTAGGCTTATAAAACGATTTGATGGAGAATTTCCAGAAGTTTATTTAAAAGATTGCTTAGAGTATATGCAAATTAGTAAACAAAAATTTATGGATATAATTGAGAGTGCTAGAACTCCGCATTTATGGGAAAAAAGCTATGGAGAGTGGAAGCTTAAAATTCCGATTTGGCAAAGCGTATAATCTTGATTTTACAATTGTAGTTAATTTTGTTTTATAAGGAGTTATTATGTCACTAGCTATCCAAGTTTCAAATCTCATAAAAAAAACTAAAGGTTTAAAAGTTTTATATGTTGAAGATGATTTGCAACTGCAAAATGAAACTTTGAAATTTTTAAATAAAATTTTTAGCACAATTTATATCGCTTCAGATGGAGTTGATGGATGGGAAATTTATCAAAAAGAACAAATTGATTTAATCATTACAGATATTAAAATGCCAATTATGAGTGGAATTGAACTATCAAAAAAAATCAAAAAGAAAAATTCAAAAGCTCAAATTATCATCACTTCAGCATATGATGATAAAGATTTTTTAATTGAAGCTATCAATTTAGGTGTTGCACAATTTTTAAAAAAACCCGTCAAAATTGAAACTTTTTTAACTATTTTAGAAAAAACAGTTGATACATATTTAATTGAAAAACGAATTGATGCACTTCAAAAACTTGATAATATTTTATCGCACGAGCGAAATTTACTTATTTTAACTCATAAAAGAGATATTAAAATTTGCAATAAAAGTTTTTTGAAATTTTTTAATGTAAAAGATTTAAAAGAGTTTAATAAAAAGCACGATTTTTTCAAAGAGATAAAATTATTAAATATCGAAAATCAAGCGGTTGATACACTTGAGTATATTATTTCAAATTTAGATAAAATTTTTCAAGTTGAGATAAAAAATTATCAAAATGAACTTGAAAGATTTTTGCTTATCTTAAATAAATTACCTTATGTAAATGATGAATACACTTTTTTGTTTATGGATATTACTACTATGAGTGGTTTTAATGAACCTCAAAAAAAGCAATCTCAATCTCAAGAAGAGATGATAAAAATGGATAATGATAAAGTTTTTAGCATCTTTGAGAATATAAAATTAAAAAATGAGAGTGTAAGATTTTATAATCTTTACAAAGGTCTTAGCATTTTTCATAATGGTAAAATTGTTGATATTAATAAGGAAAACTGTGAAATTGAGGTTGAAGTTGATGGATTTCAACTATTTGCTTTCAATCACGAACATCAAACATTTATAAATTATGATGAGTTTGAAAATGATATTTTAGCAGAAGTGAAAACGATAGATGTTGAGAATAAGAAAGCAACTCTTTTTAATTTTAGTTATTTAAAAAGCTCACCCAGACTTAGAAAGTCCCCAAGAATTGAAGTTGAGAGTAAAATGATGGTTGCTATTGAGGGGAAAGATTTTTATTTAGTTGGAGAAGTAAAAGATATTTCAGCTAATTCAATTTCACTAAAAGCCAAAGAGTTGCCTCTAAAGTTAATAGTAGATTCGGAAATTAATGCTAGATTTAGTTTAAATACTGATGGACATAAAGTTGAGTTAAATCCAAAAGGTATAATTTTTAAGATTTCAAAAGAGGATAATCTCTATTTAATTACAATTTTACTAACTCCCCATAAACTGATAGAAAAAGAGATACTTGAGTATATTTCTCATAGACAACTTAATTTGATAAAAGAGTTTAAAACAAAAAGTTTGTAAAAATTATTTAATTAAAGTAACAATTAAATCCAACTTTTTATCCATCTCTTCCACTTTTTTCTTTAAATACTCAACATCTCTCATTAACCTTAAGTTTAAATTATTTTTATGTTCAGTTTTGTATTTTTTGCAAAGATTTAAGAGCGAGTTAACCAAAACCTCCATTGGAACTGGTTTTAGTAAAAATTCATCAACTTTATGAGTTAAATGAGTTGGTTCGATTAAATCAGAAAAATCAAAAGCTGAAATCACTAAAATTAGTTGATTTGGATTTATTTCGTGAATTTTTTCAATCATATCCATACCATTCATAATTGGCATTTTAATATCACTTATAATTATCTCATAAAAGTTTTGTTTATACAAGCTAAGCCCATCTTTACCATTTTTAGCTAAATCCACACTTTTGAAAAATTTTTTTAAAAATAGACTTGTTTGGTTCATTAATAATTCATCGTCTTCCACATATAAAACACTAAATTCACTAGCTAACTCTTGCAATTTATTTAAATTTTCCACTTTAAAGCCTTAATTTTTTGGTGAATTATAGAGTGTTTTATTTTAAAATATATTTCGTTAGAATTTATAAATTATAACTCAAAGAAGAATTATGGGGAAGGAAATTGAGAACTAGAATTAAGCAAAAATTAAAAAATTTATCGATGTCAATATTAGTTGTAGAAGATGATGATTTTGTCAGACGTGGGTTTGTTGATTATCTATCAATGCTTTGTGAAAATATTTTAGAAGCAACAAATGGTAAAGAGGCGATTGAAATTTATAAACAAAAAGAGCCTTGTATAATTATAACTGATATTATGATGCCAATTGTTGATGGTTTGCAAATGGCAAAAGAGATTAGAAGCTTAAGTGATGAGGTTCAAATTATCGTCTTTACTGCTTTTAGTGAAAATGAACTTTTAGTTAAAGCAATTGAATCTGGAGTTAATCATTATCTGTTCAAACCTCTTAGTACGGAACTTTTTTTATCAGTTTTAAATAAAAGCATAGATGATGTTTTAGCTAAACAAATTATGAAGCAAGAATTAAAAAATAAAGAAAATTTTATCATATCTCAATCAAGATTTGCAGCAATGGGCGAAATGATAAGTATGATAGCTCATCAATGGCGACAACCAATCTCGACAATTTCTATGAGTGCGAATAATATGTTTTTAGATATTGAATTAAATCAACTTAATACTGAAGTTTTTAAGGAAAACATTCAAGTTATAAATGAACAAGTTGATTATTTATCTAAAACAATAGATGATTTTAGAAATTTTTTTAAACCTGAAAATGAGAAAGAGGTAACAAAAGTTGAAGATTTGATTAATGATACTTTAAAAATTATAGGAAAAACACTTCAAAATAATAATATCAACTTTACAGTTTCTATTAAAATAAACAAAAAGATTAAAATTTTTAAAAGAGAGTTTGTGCAAGTCCTTTTAAATTTGATAAAAAATTCAAAAGATGTTTTGCTTGAGCGACATATCCAAAATCCAAAAATTTCAATTTCAGCAACACAAGAGAATAATATTTTAACAATTGTACTTTGTGATAACGGCGGTGGAATTAAAAATAATATAAAGAATATGATGTTTGAGCCATATTTTACTACAAAAAACGAAGTAAATGGAACTGGACTTGGATTATACATTTCAAAAACAATAATAGAAAAACATTTTGAAGGTTCCATACATTTTGAAAATCGAAATGATGGAGTTTGTTTTTTTATCACTTTTCCAAATATTTAAGAAATATCGTTAAACTTGGGAGTTTTGGGGTAGAATATTACAGCTAAATTTAAAATTAGGATTTAATAGTGAATTACATCAACAACAACCTTTTTATAGCTAAATTTTTACAAGAAGATTTAAAAAATATTCATAATTTTAATGAAGATTTAAGCCAAAAGTTTGAAAAGTTAAAATCACTTTTTGATATAGATAAATTTAAAAATTTAAATGAAGCTCAATTTACAAGATTTTGAAGAGTTAAAAGAGAGTATAAAAAAGTCTAAAAATGTGTTTATTTTTGACTCAAAAGAAGCTTTAAATAATGAAGAGTTGATGAGTCTTTTAAAAGATAAAAATATTATAAATTTTAGCTCAAAAAGTGATGAATTAATCACTTTATCTAAAATAACTGTTTCAATTCTATCATTTTCTAAAAAATTTGGAACAATTATTAATTGAACACATCTCAAAATTAATTATGCTACAATAACTCTATGAAAAGATATATAAGTGAAGAAGAATACCAATATATGGCAGAGTTTTTGCCTCCAAAGAAAAAAGTTGGTCGTCCAAGAGTGGATGATGAAAAATTATTAAACGGAATAATGTTTGTTTTAAAAACTGGTTGTAGTTGGTCTGATATGCCAATGGAGTATGGAAACGGTAAAACAGCTCACAGGAGATTTAGCGAATTGGCTTCAATAGGTTTTTTTGACAAAATCAATTCTGAATTGCTTAACAGGTACCATGATTTGGTTGATTTAAAAAAAAATCTCAATAGATAGTTCTACGATTGCAGCTAAAAAAGGTGGCTGCGAAGTTGGGTATGACGGCAACAAAAAAATAAAAGGAACAAAGATAAATATTGCTGTCAATCAAGATAATATCGTTTTGAGCAATACAATTATGGCGGGAAATTGCAATGATGTGTCTGGATTTGAAAAAACTTTAGATGAAATTCCAATTAAAAATTCTAAGCCAGGAAGACCAAAAAAAATCCAAAATCTGTGTATGCAGATGCGGTCTATGATACAAAAAATATAAGAAAATATTTAAGAAATAGAGATATAACTTCAAATATTCCAGTCAATAAAAGAAATAGAAAAAAGCCTAAGAAAGGGAGAAAATTTGCTAAAAACAAAGATTATGCATCTGTTAGAGGTGGAGTTGAAAGAAGTTTTGCTTGGCTAAAAACTAGGTATAAAAAAATTCAAACTCGTTATGAATTTAAATCAGAAAATTTTATAGCTTTCATAAATTTTGCTATCTTTATTTCTAATTTTTCTATTTTAGAAGTTTTGAGATGAGTTCAGATTGTGGCAAGATATCAAAAAGCCCATTAAATCGAAGATTTTCAATAATTTGC
>DZAZ01000024.1 GCA_022729755.1 Helicobacter cetorum
CTTTCACCTAAAAAAATATTTTCTTTTATATTTAAAACATCTAATGGATTTAAAAATTTTTCATTTTCAAACTTAAAACTACCCTCACTAACTCTCTTTAAAAAACTAAGTGTCATCGGAGTTTCAAATTTTTTAGATAAAATTTCAGCAATACTTCTGACATATCCACCCTCGCTTAAACTAACTTCAAAAGTTAAAAATGGGTGAGAATAATTCAACACTTTTATATCAAAAATTTCTGTTTGTACTTTTTGAAGTTCAACTTCAACCTCTTCTCTTGCAAATTTATAAGCTCTATCACCATTTATTCTTTTAGCCGAAAATTTTGGTGGAGTGTACTCTATTTTTCCTTTTAAATCTAGCAATGCTTCCTCTAAAATTTCTCTTTGAAATTTATCAAAATTTTTTATAGCTACAATATTTTCAATGTCAAAAGATTTACTCTCTGTACCTATCCATAAAGTTGCTATATATTTTTTTTGATTTTTATTTAAATATTGAAAAAGTTTTGTATAATTCCCAAAAGCTACAATTAAAGTTCCATTTGCAAATGGGTCTAATGTACCAGAAAATCCAGCTTTTTTAATTTTATACTTCTTTTTTAATTTATGTAAGTAATTATTAGAACTTATAAACATCGGTTTATTTGCTACGAAAATCGCATTCAATTAATTTTCTCCAAAAAAGTTTTATTAATTATTGTAAAATTGTAACAAAAATCTTTATAAATAAAACTTATTTGATAAAAAGTTATTGCATTATTCATAAATAATTGTTATAATAATAAAAAATGGATAAGGAATAATTATTATGTTAAAAGATTTTACAAAACTAGAAACGTTTTTAACGGTTGTAAAAGAGAAAAGTTTTTCTAAAGCTTCGGCAAAATTAGGGATAAGTCAACCCGCTGTAACACAACAAATTAAATTTATAGAAGATTATCTTGATATAAAAGTAATAGAGAGAAAAAAAAATGGAATTAGACTTACAAAAGAGGGTGAAAAGCTATTAAGCATTGCAAATAAAATTGATAAATGCCTATCTAATGCTGAAAAAGAGATTATTCAAATCGTAAAAAAAGAGTTAACTTTTGTAATTGGTGCTTCTTTTACAATTGGAAATTATATTTTACCAAATTGCTTAAATGATATTAAAGAGAGTATTAAAAATGATGTATTTATCAAAGTTGATAAATCAGATAAAATTATAGATGAAGTTTTAGAAAAAAGAATAGATTTAGGAGTTGTTGAATCTTATGTTTATAGAGAAGGTGTTATTGCTAGAGAGTGGATTGAAGATGAGTTGGTACTATTTTCAAATATAGCAATTCCTCGATATGTAAAAAAAGATGATTTATATAAATTTGATTGGATTTGTAGAGATGAAGATTCACACACTAGAAAAATTGTGAGTGAAATGTTTGATGAAATGGGAATTGAGTGTGCTTCATTTAAAGTTAAAAGTGTAGTTGGAAGTTCAACCGCAGTAAAACAAACAATTTTAAAAAGTCCAAAAGAAGGAAGACCAACAGTTTCGATTATCTCCAAAAGTGTGATTGAAGATGAAGTGCAACAAGGTACACTTTATGAAGCTAGAATTAGAAATTTTAAATTAAGAAGAAAATTTCATATAGTTTATTCAAAAGATAGAAAGCACGATGCATTTATCGAAGGTGTTGTAAATTACTTGATGAATATTTAAGGGATTTTTTAATCCCTTGCAAATCTAATATTTAACTCTAAAAAAAACTTTCCTCCACTGTGTTTTAACTTTAAAAAAGTAGCATCATTAAATTTAAAATTTGTATTACTTTTTACCCAATCGATTTGAACTTTAATATCTTTATTAATTGAGCTATTATGAGGTTTATTATCAAAAATAAGTGAATAAGTATCGCTATCAAGCCTATTTTTATTATCCAACATATCGATGGTTTTAACATTTTCATATTTAAGTGAAACAAGCATTTTTGCATACTCTTTTTGTAATATAATATCTGAAATCTCTTCTCGTATCTTTAATTCATTTACATTGTAATAATAAGTTGTCGCTAATTTTAAAGATTTCGGAAGTTCTACATCAAATGTTAAATAGTTATGAATTGCTCCAATTTCAATCAATTCAGAGCTATCTTCATTTAATCTTCTTGGAGTTTGGGCAAATCGCTCAATATCTAACTTATTAATATAAATATCTTTTTTGGCTTGATTTGCTAATTTTATATTTAATTTATCATTTTTTAAAAAATAGACAAGATTATCATCTTCAGCACTTAAAACAGAAGAAAAAAGTAGAAAAAGTTTAAAAAATAAGTTCGTCCACCGTTTCACTTTGAATTGGAACAGGTGGTGGTTTTGAAATATCTGTAAAGAAATCATTTTGACCCTCCACTTTTGAGCTTATAACTCCACTTGGCATATCAAATTTTCGTTTAGTTTCAGGATATATCTCAATCAAACTTTTATAAAAATAATTAACAGCAGGTGTTGCCGCTTTTCCACCAGTTTCTAGTTTTTTCATCGGTGTATTATCATCATTTCCAAACCAAACAACAGTTTCAATAGCTGGAGAAAAGCCACAAAACCAGGCATCAATATTATTATTTGTTGTACCAGTTTTTCCTGCTATTTCGATGCCACTTACATTAGCACCTCTTCCAGTTCCTCTTGTTACAACATCTTTTAATATAGAAATCATTAAATATGCTTGTGCATCTGAAGTTATCTTTTTTGATTTAGCTTCAAATTTCTTTTTCTGATTGTATCTATTTTCTATTTCACTAACTAAAATCGCCTCTTTTTTTGTTCCATAATTTGAAAAAACACTAAAAGCTTCAGCTAATTTTAGTGGTGAAATTCCAAAACTTCCAAGTGAAATTGATAAATTTTGAGGCAAATTTTCAAATCCATAATCATTTTTTAATTTTTCATATAAGTTTGAAAGTCCTAACTCTTCAGTTAAATTAATAGTTGCAAGATTTCTTGAATGCACAAGTGCCTCTCTTAGTGTAATCAAACCTTTAAAATCTTGTTCATAATTTTTTGGTTGCCAGGTTTGTTCTTGATTATCTTCATCTCTAAAGACATAAGTTCTTGAAATATCAGCAAGTTGAGTAACAGTAGAATAGCCTAAATCAAGGGCATATTGATAGATAAATGGTTTAAAACTACTTCCTGGTTGGCGATTACTTTGAGTTGCTCGATTAAAATTACTCTCTTTATAATCAACTCCTCCAATTAGCACCAAAATATGACCCGTAGAGTTTTCTAATGCTACAAAAGCTCCATTTAACTTTTGAGTATATTTTTTCTCTTTATCTCTTTCTAAAATTGCATCATAAGCTAATTTTAAGCCCTCACTAGCTTTATATTGTAAATCCAAATCTATAGTTGTATGAATTTTATATCCACCACTTTTTATATCCAAATAAGTTGGAGAGAGTATTTTTAAAACTTCATCTACAACATAAGGAGCTCTATTTCTAGTTAAACTGTCATCATAAACCATCGGTTGTTCCCTTAAAGCCGTACTAAACTCTTCATCATTTATCCAACCTAATGTGTGCATTCTAAACAAAACCCTATTTGCACGACTTAGCGAAAATTCTAAATTTTTAGTTGGGTCGTAAAAACTCGGAGCTTTTGGAAGTCCTACTAAAATTGCCATCTCTTTTAAACTAAGTTCATTTAACTCTTTGTGAAAATAACCATTTGCTGCCGTTTTAACACCGTAATAACCGTGTCCAAAATAAATTTGATTTAAATATCTCTCTAAAATGTCCTCTTTTGTTAGCGAATTTTCAATTCTAAAAGCAAGAATTATCTCTTTTATTTTTCTTGAAATTTTCTTTTCTCTTGTAAGTAATGTAGTTTTTATTAATTGTTGAGTTAAAGTACTAGCACCCTCAACCAATTTTCTAGCTTTAATATCTTTAATAATAGCCCTTAGTATTGCATCAATATTTACTCCATTGTGTTCAAAAAACATAGTATCTTCGATTGCTAAAAGACCTTCGATTATGCCTGATGGAATTTCATCAAAATTAGCATAAATTCTATTTTCGCTATCAAAAATATTTCCAATTAATTTACCATTTTTATCAAAAATTTGAGTAGTTAAAGGTGGAGTGTAGTGAATTAATTTATCAGCTTCAAATCTAACTTCATTATAAAAATAAACCAAAATACCAACAATTCCCAATGTAAAAAAAATGATTAAAGTTAATAAAACCCTCACTCTCTAAAACCCCTATTTATAAAATTTGCTTCTATTAATCTCTTAGTATATTCTTGTTGTGGATTTGCTAAGATAGTCGATATTTCGCCAGTTTCCACAATTTTTCCTTTATTTATTACAACTATTTGTTTGCAAAAATTTTTAATACTATCTATATCGTGAGTTACAAATAAAACTTTAAATTTTACCCTATTTTGCAACTTTTTTAAAAGATTTAATATTAAATTTTTATTTTCACTATCAAGTGCAGTAGTTGGCTCATCAAGTAACATTAATTTCACATTTTTATTTAATCCCATTGCAATTATTACTCTTTGAAGTTGCCCACCACTTAATTCTGAAGGAAATCTATCAAGTATCTCTTCGCTAAGCCCAACTAATTCTAAACTTTCTTTAGCTAAATTTAAATTCATTAAAAATTGTTCTTTTATTTTGCTAAGAGGTGAGAGAGAAGTAAAAGGATTTTGTGGAATAAAAGAGATACTTTCACCTTTTTTTAATTCAAAAGGAGACTCATAATCAAATTTAACTTCAAAACTATTAGGCAGTATCCCCAAAATTGCTTTAAGTGTTAAGCTTTTACCACTTCCACTCTCTCCAACAAGTGCTAGAGAATTCTTAATTTCAAAGCTTAAATTTACTAACTCTTTTTTATTATAAAATATTTGTAAATTTTTACAATTAAACATAACTTTTTTTCTTTTAA
Organism: Helicobacter cetorum; assembly: GCA_022729755.1. Classification (GTDB taxonomy): domain Bacteria; phylum Campylobacterota; class Campylobacteria; order Campylobacterales; family BB28; genus BB28. Next base: position 4,943 of record DZAZ01000024.1, read on the forward strand.
AATTTTTGCTTATTATATATAAATATTAATAAAATCAAAATTGAGTGATATAATTTTATTTAAATTTTAAAGGCTAAACGATGCAAAAAGTTTTTTTTGAAGTTAATTCACTTGATAAAAAATGTTATGAAAAGTTCCATTTAAGCGAAGATATTTTAATGGAAAATGCGACACAATCGATTGCAAAATTTATAAGAGAAAAAAATAAAAACAAAAGTAACATTTTAATTGTGGCTGGAAGTGGAAATAATGGAGCTGATGGAATAACTTTAGCTAGAATTTTACACTTTGAATATAAAGTATTTTTATATTTGCCAATTGGAGTAAAATCAAATATGGCAAAAATTCAATTAAATAGAGCAAAAGCACTAGGAGTTGAAATAGTAAATCAAATTTATGAAGCTGATATTATCGTTGATTGCATATTTGGTTCAGGATTAAATAGAGCATTAAATCCAGAGTTGAATAGTTTGATAGATGAGTTAAATTTACTTAAAAGTTATAAAATTGCTTGTGATATTCCTAGTGGAATTGATATAAATGGAAATATTTTAACAACTGCATTTAAAGCTGACACTACCATTACAATGGGTGCATTAAAAATTCCCCTTTTTAGTGATATGGCAAAAGATTTTGTAGGAGAAATTGAAGTTGCAAATTTAGGAGTAGCAAAAGAGATTTATGAGAGTGAGAGTGATTATTTTTTGCTTGAAAAAAGTGATTTAAAGTTACCTTTAAGAGAAAAAAAATCGACCCACAAGGGAAATTTTGGACATTTAGCTGTTATTAGTGGTGATAAAATTGGTGCAAGTGTTATTAGTGGACTTAGTGGGTTTAATTTTGGAGTTGGACTTGTGACACTTATTAGCAAAAATAAAATTTTTATCCCATTTGAGTTAATGCAAAGTCACACTTTATCTAACACAACTTCAGCAATTGCAATTGGAATGGGACTTGGTGAAAGTTTTAGCGATGAAGAGATTAAAACATTTTTATCTCTTTTTTTACCTACGATAATTGATGCTGATTTATTTTATAAGGATTTTATAGTTGAATTTTTTCAAAAGGATAATTTAGTTTTAACACCTCATCCAAAGGAGTTTATCTCTTTATTAAAATTAAGCAAAATTGCAAATATTGATATTGACAAACTTCAGTCTAATAGATTTAAATATGCACTAGAATTTTCTAAGGCTTATCCAAATGTTGTACTTTTGCTAAAAGGTGCAAACACTATTATCGCACATAAAGAAAAATTATATATCAATAATTTAGGTACTCAAGCACTCGCAAAAGGTGGAAGTGGAGATGTACTCTCTGGAATGATTGGAGCATTATTAGCTCAAGGTTATAATCCACTTGAGAGTGCAATTAATGGCTCACTCGCCCACTCACTGGCAAGTGTAAGTTTTAACAAAAATAATTACTCACTAACTCCTATGGATTTAATCAAAGAGTTAAAAGAGTTAAAAATTTAATTAAAAAGGAAATTTATGAAAGTTGGAGTATTAAATTACAAAATTGCAGGAAATATTTATAGCATAAAAAAAGCACTTAAAGAGGTTGGTGCAAATAATATAGTTGAGTTAGAGTGTGAAAATGATTTTAAAAATATAGATAAATTAGTAATTCCTGGAGTTGGAAGTTTTAAAGATGCAATGAGTGAAATTGAGCCTATTAGAGAAATCTTAATAGAAAATATTAAAACTAAGCCAACATTAGGAATTTGTCTTGGAATGCAAATACTATCTAAAGTTGGGTTTGAATTTGGAAAAACAGATGGACTTGGAGTTATTGAAGCTGAAGTAAAACCGATTGAGTGCGAAGGACATATTCCACATATGGGATTTAATAGTATTGAAATAGTGAAAAATTCGCCACTTTTTAAAAATATTGACAAAAATTCGCAATTTTATTTTATGCACTCTTATGAAGTTGTAAACTACACTGATATTCTCTCACTTACAACATATTTTAACCATAAATTCGTCTCTAGCATACAAAAAGATAATATTTTTGGAGTTCAATTTCATCCTGAAAAAAGTCGCGAAGCTGGGCTTAAAATCTTTGAAAACTTTTTGAATTTATAAAGGAGAGTAGGGGGGGAGGAAAAAAAAAGAAAAATATATTTACATAAGTTATAATTGCTTTTGCAAGTATTATTATATAACTCCCTTATCAATAAAGATTAAATGAAGTGTTAATGAATGTAAATAGGGGATAAATCTTTTAAAAGGTTAAAGAGATGAAAATTTTAGCGTTTTTATTATTAACTTCTTTTTTAATTGCAAGTAATTCAACTGTAACTTATTCAAAAATGAGTATTAATGAACTTTTAGCTATGCGAAATAAAATTGCTATAATCGACTCAAAACTTTTAGCTGAAGAGTTAAATAAGAGAGTGGGAGAGATGAGTGAAGAGCAATTTTTGGATTTTGCAAACAATACAATAGGCATTATAAAATGTGAAGCTTGTAAAGATGTAAAATATTAAATCAAAGCCCCATTTTAAATGGATTTAAAATATTATTTGGGTCAAATGCTTTTTTGATACTTCTAAAAAGTTCCATTTCAACTTCAGTAAAAGCTAAATGCATAAATGGAGCTTTTGCAAGTCCAATTCCGTGTTCTCCACTTAGTGTGCCGCCAAGTTCAACTGCAACCTTAAAAACATCTTCAATCGCTTTATGCCCAATCGCAACTTCAGCTGGAGAATTGTGTTTAACCATCACATTAGTATGAACATTTCCATCTCCAGTATGCCCAAAACAAGGGATTTTTAAATCATATTTTTTTGAAATTTTATCAATCTCTTGAAGTAATTTTGGAAGCATACTTCGTGGAACTGTAATATCTTCATTTAACTTTTTATCCCCATAAATTGATAACGATTGCGAAGCATTTCGTCTTGCAAACCAAATATCATCAACCTCTTCTTTATCTTTTGCGATTTTAAATTCACTGCATCCATTTTCATTAAAAATCTTCTCTAAGCTTTTTAATTGATACGCTAATTGCTCATTCACATCGCCATCAATATCGCTTATCAAAATTGCACCAGCTTGAGTTGGAAGTCCTTTGTTAAACTTTTGTTCAACTGCATTGATTGTAAGATTATCCAAAAACTCCATCGCAACGGGTGTTATTCCACTTGCCATAGTTTTATAAACAGCGTTCATAGCCTCTTCAACACTTTTAAAAATTCCCATTATAGTTTTGCTTAATTTTGGCTTAGCGATAAGTCTAAGTGTAATTTCAGTTGTAACGGCTAAAGTTCCCTCACTTGCGATTAAAATCCCTGCGGTATTGTACCCTGCCACATCTTTTATCGTTTTTTTACCCGCTCGAATTATTTCACCATTTGGCAAAACCGCCCTTAAAGCTAAAACATAATCTTTTGTAATGCCATATTTTGTAGCCCTCATTCCTCCAGCATTTTCATTCACATTTCCACCAATTGTAGAGTAATCTTGACTAGCTGGGTCTGGCGGATAAAATAGTCCAATCTCCTCGACTGTTTTTTGCAAATCTCTATTCACAACTCCAGGCTGAACCACTGCAACTAAATTTTTAGTATCAATTTCTAGTATTTTATTCATATGTCGCTCAAATGCCAAAACAATCCCACCACGACTAGGCAAAGCACCACCTGTGAAGCCACTTCCAGCTCCTCTTGGAACTACTATAATTTTATGTTCATTAGAGTATTTTAAAATCTCACTTACATCATTTTCATCTCGTGGAAAAATAACACCATCTGGCTCAAATCTCTCTCTAGTTGCATCATAAGAGTATGCCAATTTATGGGTTTTATCGCTATAAAAATTCTCTTTACCTACAATTGCTTCAAATTTATGTATATGTCTATTTTCTAACACTTTCAACCTCTTGCATTTTTCAAAATTATAACATAAATCTTTAATGTGAAGAAAAATATAATTTAATCCAAAAAAAGGAGTTATTTTGAGTGAATATATGAGTGTAAGCCATTTTAATAATCAATTTAAAACTTATAATGAAATTAAATTTGAAAATGTTTATATAAAAGGTGAAGTTTCAAATTTGATTATCCACACTTCAGGGCATATTTACTTTTCACTAAAAGATGAAAGTTCAATTATTAAATGTGTAATGTTTAAAAATTACACTTATAATTTAAAATTTAAGATTGAAAATGGATTGCACATTTTAATTGATGGTAAGCTAAATGTTTACACTCCACGGGGTGAATATAATATTTTATGTATTAATATTTTAAAAGAGGGTATTGGTGATTTAAGTAAAAAATATGAAGAGTTAAAATTAAAATTGGCACAAAAAGGTTATTTTGATGTAACACATAAAAAATATTTAACAAAATTTATAAATCATATAGTAATAATTTCTGCATCTCAAAGTGCAGCAGTTGCTGATATGTTGAAAATTGCAAATAAACGATTTGCACTTAGTAAAATAACTTTAATTGATACTTTAATGCAGGGTGAAAATGCGAAACAAGATATTGTAAATAGCATTAAAATAGCTGATAGTTTAAATGCTGATGTGATTATTTTAGGACGAGGTGGAGGAAGTAAAGAGGATTTATGGGCTTTTAATGAAGAGATTGTAGCTGAAGCAATTTTTAATGCAAAAACTTTAATTGTTTCGGCGATTGGACACGAGAGTGATTTATTAATTAGCGATATGGTAGCTGATATTAGGGCTTCAACTCCATCAAATGCAATTGAAATAATTTTGCCTGATAAAGATGAGTTGCTTTTTTATATTGATAATTTGATAGAAAAATTTAATATGCAATTTAATAGAGTTTTGCATAAAAAAGAAGAAGAGTTAAATTATCTTAAAAAAAGTTTTACTCAAAATAGAGTTGAAGCTAAAGTTGAATATTTTCAAAGAGAAATAGTAGAATTAAAGGAGCGATTTAATAAAAATTTAAAATTTTTAATCGATAAAAATAGAAATTTAATTCCTGAAATAAAGAAATCTCTAAATCAAAATTTAAGTTTAATTATTATGAAAAAAGAAAATGAAATTAAAAGTTTAAATGAAGCTTTTAAATTTAATCATCCTTCAAAAAAACTCTCAAACTTTTATGCACAAATTTCAAAAGATAATAAATTAATAAATTTAGAGGAAATCAACGAAAATGATGAATTTGAACTTCAAGATGGAAAATTCAAAGTTGGAGTAAAAACAATATATAAAACTAAACTTTGATGTAAAATTTAATTTTTTCACAAAAATTTCACATTTTTTTAATATAATAATATTTTATTATATTTTAGGAGGAATTTTAGTGGGTAAATTGACAATTAGACAAAAGTTAGTCTTAGTTATTTTTATGGTTGGCTTAATGTCATCAATAATATTTGGTGTATTGGATTTTCGTTCTCACATCCAAGAAGTATACGACAATGCCAAAACAGATGCTATGAACTTAATTCAACGGTCGGCTGAAATGTTTATGGTTTCTACCAAAAAGTTTCACGACCAATTTAACGATAAGGCTAATAGCGAAGCTGATAAACAGCTAGTTCATTCTGATTGGATTAGAACAATTGAAGCGATAGATAATGCGGTTATTAGCGACTTTGGAAAAGATAAACCTAGAGTTAGGCTTGTTGGAGATACAGAAATTGCAGGTATTGCACCTCACGGTGGCGAAAAAACAAAAATAGAGATACCTTTTGAAGAGGTCTCACTTCGAGCTTTTATGAAAGGTGAAAAAATCAATGAAATTGAAGAAGATGGTTATTTAAGAGTAGCTGTTCCACTTCCTAGTAATATTCACCCAGGTTGTGCAGAATGTCATATGGTTCCTGTTGAGAAAGAGCAAATTTTAGGGACATTAAATGCTTATATTCCATTAACTGATAGAATTGAAGCTGGAAAACAAGATGCAATTTTAAGTTTAGGATTTGTAATTGCAATGTTAGCAATTATTTTTATAGTTATCTATTTTGCTATTGGTAAATTTGTACTTGAACCGATTGCATCTTTAGAAATATTATCAACAAATAGTGGCGATTTGACGAAAAAATTAAATGTAAAATCGTGCGATGAAATTGGAAAAGCAATTACTCACATAAATGATTTTATTGAAAAAATTAGGCTTTTAATCGATAATATTAAAGATTCATCACTTACAAATAATGAGATTTCAATGGAAATTTCAAGTGTTTTAAGAAAAGTTGCAGACAGTAGTCATAATATTACTCAAATCATTAACAATACGGCTAGAAATGGCGAAAATGTTAAAAACTTCTTAGATAAATCTGTAACTGATATAGAAAATACTAAAAATAGTATTAAAGGTGCAAATGATAAATTAATCAAAGCAAAAGAAGCGATACTTCAAATGGGTTCTAAAATTTCACAAAGTGTTACGATTGAAGTTGAGCTTTCAAATAAGCTAAATCAATTAAGTTCAGATGCAAATGCGATAAAATCAGTCTTAACTGTAATTAGTGATATTGCTGACCAAACAAATCTACTAGCATTAAATGCGGCAATTGAAGCAGCAAGAGCAGGTGAACATGGTAGAGGTTTCGCTGTTGTAGCTGATGAGGTTAGACAACTTGCCGAGCGAACTCAAAAAAGTTTAACTGAAATAAATGCAACAATAAATGTAATAACACAAGCAATTATTTCAACAAGTGAAGAGATGAACCATAATACTAGAGAAATCGAAGAGTTATCAAAAATTTCATCAAATGTTGAAAATAGTATGAATGATGTTGTTGTAATTATGGATAGAGCTACAAAAGATAGTGAAGTTAGTGTTAAAAACTCAATTGAAGGTGCTAAAAATATCCAAGAGATTATGGAGCAAATTCAAAAAGTTAATGAACTTTCAAATCTAAACTCAAAAAGCAACGAAGAAGTTGTAACTTCAACAGATAACCTCAAAAATATAGCAAATAAATTAATTAATGAATTAAATCAATTTAAATGTTAAGAGTGCTAATTAAGATAAGTTTTTTCTTATCTTGATTTTTGGCATAAGTTTTGCTTTTATTTTTTAAACTAATTTAAAGGTTTAAAAGATGGAAGAGTTACTTATTTCAATTACATTTTATTTAATTTTAGTCGGATTTGGCTCTTTTGGTTATTTTTTATATAGCTATTTAGCACATAAAAAACCACAACCTAAATTAACACCCGTAAAAGTAAAAACAAAAGAACTCTCAACTATGGATAAAGTTACACAATTAGCAGATGATTATAAAAAGGGTAAAGTTTCAAAATCTCAATTTGAAATAGAAAAAAATTCAATTTTAGATTGAAGTGTCTCACTTGTTCTCAATTTTGCTTTTCTCTTGTTTGTAAAAAATGTCAAAAACTTTTTTTAACTCCAAAAATAAAAAAGAAAGTTTTAGATGGTGGACTTGAAGTTTACTCATTTTATCGATATAGCGAAATTGAAGCTTTACTAAAAGCTAAATATCAAGTTTATGGCTCAAATATTTATAAAATTTTGGCTAAAAATTCATTCTCTATTTTTGCAAAAAACTTTGAATTTGATAAGAAAATTTTTGCAATTGCAATTGATGATAATGTGGATAAAAATTTTTCACATTCAGCCATTTTAACGAAAGAATTAAAATCAAAATTTATAACTCCACTTTATGCAAAGCTAAGAGCTAGAAATAAAATTCAATATGCAGGAAAAAGTAAAAGTTTTAGGGAAAAAAATCCAAGAAATTTTAAATATAGTGGTGAAAGAGAAATAGATGTGATTTTAGTAGATGATGTTATAACTTATGGAATAACTTTAAATGAAGCCAAAAAAACTTTAAATAAACATAATGTAAATGTTCTTTTTGCCCTAACTTTAGCTAATACTATTGATTAAAATTAATTATGCTAAAATAAGCTCAAAATAATTATAAATTGAGGAAGTGAAATGTTTAATAACTTAAAACTTAAGTACAAAATTTTTTTGTTGGTTCTTTTTATAAATATCGTAACGACGATTATTTACACTTTTCACACTTATCATATAGAGAAAAAAGAAGTTTATAAAAATATCGATGATAGGCTAACATCAGCCGTTTATGCGACTTATCATATGATAGGTGAAAATTATCACGATAATATTAATGATGAGAGTTCGGTTAATGAAGATGATTATATGAAAGTTTTAAAACGACTTTCGAGCTTTGCAAAAGAGGTTGATATTTATTATATTTACTCTATGGTAATGAAAGATGGTAAAGTTTATTTTACCTCAACAAATGCGACTGATGAAGAGTTGGAAAAAAAAGAGTATGATGTATTTTTTAGTGAATATGAAGATGTAAGTGAAAAAATGGTTGAAGCATTTAATACAAAAAAAGCTTTTTTTGAAGAGTATGAGGATAGTTATGGCTATTTTCGCTCATATGTTTTACCTTTTACTGATGCTAAAGGTAGAGTTTATTTAGTAGCTGCTGATGTCGAAATAAAATATATTCAAGCAATTTTACACGAAGTTATTATTCAATCTATTTTAATCGGAATTGCTATTATTATTTTTGCAATGATTATATCAATGCCAATTATTGGATTGATTAGCAAAAGAATTGAAAATATATCTTTCAAAGTTAGAGAAATTTCAAAAAACAGTGATTTAACAATTAGCGTTGCAAATGGTTCTAAAGATGAAATAGGCTTAATGGCGATAGAGTTAAATAAGTTACTTATCAATTTAAAAGCTACAATAGATGAAGCTAAGGTTGCATCTATGGAAAATTCCGCAATTTCAGCTGAACTTAGTGCAAGTTCAAAATCAATTGAAGCTAGAATTGTGCAAGAGATGGAAGTTGTGGAAGTTGCAACATTTAGTGCAAAAAATATCACTGGATTATTAAATGAGAGTATCAATGGCATAGAATTAGCAAAAAGCGAAGTTTTAGAAGCTAACTCTTCAGTGAACGAAATAAAACACAAAATTACAAATATGATTTCAAAAATTAATCACACTTCAGAAATTGAGATTGATTTAGCTCAAAAATTAAATAAATTAGCAAATGAAGCTGAAGATATTAAAGGAGTTTTGACTGTAATTAATGATATTGCCGACCAGACAAATCTCTTAGCACTAAATGCGGCAATTGAAGCAGCAAGAGCGGGAGAACACGGAAGAGGATTTGCAGTTGTGGCTGACGAAGTTAGAGCGTTAGCTGTAAGAACACAAAAAAGTTTGGCTGAAATAAATGCAATAGTTAGTGTTATAGTTCACTCAATTATAGAAGCAAGTTTAGAGATGAATGAAAATTCTAATAATGTAAAAGAGTTATCTGTTGTTTCAGATGAAACGGCTGGTGAAATGAGTAAATTATTGACAATAATGGATGGTGTTACAAAAGTTGTTGAAGTTAGTGTTAAAAATTCAAATGAGGTAAATAATGGAGTTGAAAATATTATTTCAAGAGTAAATGATGTTTCTGAAGTTGCAACTTCAAATGCTAGAACAGTTGAAGAAATAGGCGATGTTACTATCCAACTTCATAAAATGGCTGAAAACTTAGAAGCAAAATTAAGTCAATTTAAAACTTAAATAAATGAGAAAAAATGAAAAAATTAATACTATTTTTACATATTTCACACATTTTACCAATTATGCTTTTGGCTCAAAATGATGAAATTTTATCAACACTCAAAAAAGAACAAATCAAAATCGAGTATAAAAAAGCAAAAGAGAGTGCTAATAAACTTTCAAAAGATTGGATAAATCCTATAAATATAAGTTTTAGTGAAGATGAGAATTTTAATATAAATTTAAATCAACCAATTTTTAAAAGTGGTGGAATAAATTATGCTATAAAATATGCAAATGCAAACGAGCTTTTTAATAATCTTTCAATCAAACTTCAAGAAAAAGAGTTAATTCATTCAGCTATAAAACTACTTTACTCTATAAAAAAGTTAAATTTACAAATAGATAAACAAAAACTTTTAATTGAAAATGCAAAAATTGATGTAATTAGAAAAAAAGAGCAGTTTGAAGCAGGATTGCTTGATAGTAGTTTTTTAGATAACACAATTTTAAATAAAAATTCACTTGAAAATTCACTTTTTGAGTTTGAAAATTCAAAATTTGAACTTATTAAAAGTTTTAAAGATTTGAGTGATTTAAATTATAATGAACTTATTCCTCCGAAATTTGGCTTAATTTCTCAAGAAGAATTTTTGAGCAAAAATCTTGAATTACAAAAAGCAACTTATAATATAGCACAAGAAAAACATTATAAAAATGGGATAGTTTCGACATTTTTACCAACTATTTCACTAAAAGCAAACTATACAAATGATTATGAAAATTATTTAGCCGTTATTTCTATGCCGATTGATTTTAATATGTATGAAAAAATTGAGTTAGCAAAACTTGATTATTTAAAAGCAAAATTAGATTATGAAGATAAAAAAAGGGCTGAAAATAATCAATTTGAAAATATACTTAAAAGAGTTGAAGTGATAGAAAAAAAAATAAGCTTAGCAAAAAGTGATTATAATCTTTACAATTTACTTTTAAGTGATACAAAAATTAGATTTGATGTAGGTGATAAGTCAATTTATGATGTAGATACTTTAAAAAATTCAAGGGATACAAAAGTGATTGATGAAAAAATTTTAAAGATAGACAGAGAGTTAGAACTTTCAAATCTCTATTTTAAAATTTAGCTTTTTGTTATAATACTAAATTAAATTGTAAAAAGGAAGTTTGATGAGTTTAGAGAGTTTGGATAAGAGTTATGTTTTAAATACTTATACAAGAAGTTATGTAAATTTTAAAAGTGGTAAAAATGCAACTTTATTTGATGAAAATGGAAATGATTATATCGATTTTAGTAGTGGTGTTGGAGTTGTAAGCACAGGTCATGGAAACGAGATTTTAGCAAATGCAATAAGTGAGCAAGTTAAAAATATTATTCACATTTCAAACTTATATTTAATCGAACCTCAAACACTTTTAGCTAAACGATTGGCTGAACTTAGTGGATTTGATATTGCTACTTTTTTTGCAAATTCTGGAGCAGAAGCCAATGAAGGTGCAGTTAAAATTGCTAGAAAATATGGCGAAACAAGATTTAAAAAGAAAAAATATAAAATAATTACACTTGAGCATTCATTTCACGGTCGAACTATCACAACAGTAAAAGCAACAGGTCAAGAAAAATTTCACTCACCTAATTTTAGTCCATATCCTGAAGGTTTTGATTATGCTAAAAAAATTGATGAAGTTTATTCTAAAATAGATGATGAAACAGTAGCCGTTATGCTTGAGCTTGTCCAAGGTGAGGGTGGAGTTGAACCATTTGAAAAAGCAAAAGTTCAAGAGTTAGCCAAATTTTTAAAAGAGAAGCAAATTTTATTAATTATCGATGAAGTTCAAACAGGAGTTTATAGAAGTGGTGAATTTTTGGCTACGAATTTATATGAGATTGAGCCTGAAATTATAACACTAGCAAAAGGTTTAGGTGGTGGAGTTCCAATTGGTGCAGTTATGACAACACTAAAGGATATTTTTGAAGCAGGTGAACACGGAAGCACATTTGGTGGAAATTATCTCTCAAGCAGAGCAGGACTTGAAGTTTTGAATATTTTGGAAGATTTAAAAAATTCTGGTACTTTAGATAAAACAATAATTTATTTTGAAGATAAATTACGAGAATTGGTAAAAGAGTTTAATAATTTATTTGAATGCGAAGTTGGTTTAGGATTAATGAGAGGACTTAGTGCAAGAAGTGCTGAAATTCAGTCTAGAGTTATAAAAAAAGCATTGGAAAATAGAGTTTTAGTTTTAAAATCAGGTAGAAATAGAGTAAGATTTTTACCACCTCTTACAATTTCAAAAGAGGAGATTGATGAGGGATTTAAGAGATTAAAAGAAGCATTTAAGCAAATTTAAATTTTTTATGAAAAAAGCTTTAATTTTAAGTGATTGTAAAAGTGGACATTTAAATCAATCGATTGCTTTGTGTGAAATTTTGAACTTAAAGTATGAAATTGTAGAAGTTAATTTTAAAAATCGTTTTTTTAAAATTCTCTCTTATCTTTTTGATAAATTAAATTTATATCTTTCTTTTTTGCTAAATTTACAAAAAATACAAGATAATTATGATTATATCGTTTCTACTGGTTCAAATACATATTATGCAAATAAACTTTTAGCAAAAAAATTAAGTGCCAAATCAATTACTACTATGCTTCCAAAAGGGTATAAATTAAATTTTGATTATATTATCAGTCAATCCCACGATAATCCTCCAAAACAGACAAATATTATTGAAATACCTATCAATTTATCTATTCCAAAAATCATAAATAGTTTTAATCCAAATAAAAAAGCGATAAGTTTAATTATTGGTGGAAATAATTCAACTTTTGAAATGCAAAAAACAGATATAAAAGAGGTAATTGATTTTATTTTTGATAAATTTGCCAATTACACAAAAGCAGTTACAACTTCAAGACGAACACCAAAAGAGATTGAAGAGTTAATTCAAACTTATAAATTTGATTATAAAATAATATATTCTCAAAATAAAATTAATCCAATTGGTGATTTTTTACTTAAAAGTGAATATCTATTTATTACAAGCGACTCAACTTCGATGATAAGTGAAGCAGTTAGTTTTGGAAATGCTTTTGTGGAAGTTATTAAATTAAAAGAGAAAAAAGCAAACTCAAAATTTATAAAATTTATAAAAACACTTGAAAAAAATGATAATTTGCATATTTTTAATCAAAATATTAAATTAAAAAATAAAAAAATCGATTTTTATAAACTTTTATCAAGTAATTTATGAATATTACTTATTCGGTCACTTTCTAAAAAAGATTTAGAAATTTTTAAACTATTCATCACTTTTTTAGTCTCTTCCATCTTTTTTAAAATAAACTTATAAGCTTCTTGCATTAAAGCCGTTGCATCCCTTGCTTCTTCCAAAGAGTTAAATTGAGGTAAATTTGATATTAATTCATAAATTTTATTCTCATTTTCCTCAATTATTGCAATTTTCAACTCATTTAGCCAATTCATTTTTTATCTCTTACCAGCTTCAGCCAACTCTTTAACAGCAGTTTCTCGCCAAGCTTCAAGCAACTCTTTTACAACATGCAAAACTACATCTATTTTTTTTGTGTCATTATGTACATTCGCTTCTGATAAAAGTTGAACTTGATGGGCATAAAGACCATTCAAATAGTGTGCAATATCTCCACCTTTTTCAAAGTCTATAGAATTAATTAACTCAACAAAAATATCACTTGCCCTATTTATCCAATAAACTCGCTTTTCAGTATCATTTTCAAAAATTGATTTTTTAGCTAGAGAAGAAAATTTTAAAATCCCCTCATACATCATCTCAACAAGCTTTGCACTAGATTCTACCCTTATATTATTTTGGGCATAAGCATTATATGCAGCATACTTATTCATCACACCCCTTTATTTTTATTTTTGAGCCGTCATTGTATCAATTTGCATTTGAAGAGATTTAAAACCTGCATTCATACTCGAAATCATAGAGTCATAAGCTGCAAATTTGCTAGACATAATTTCATATCTAACATCAAGTCTTCCTATTGCTGTTTCTCTCTCCTTATCAAGTTTAGTTTTATTACTTTTTAAGTTTGTATCAAAAAGTGTCAAACTACCCTTATCGCCGACTAATCCATTTAACTCTTTATTCATTTTCGCAAATATACCATCAAAAGTTACACTTTCGCCTCTTACACTAGCACTGTAACCTTTAAATATTTTTTCAACTCCTTCAGGATTAGCACTTAATTTTGATTGAAGTTTTGACTCATTAAAACTAAGCATTCCAAATTCATTTAACTCTAAACCAAGTTCTATTAAATTATGAATATCTTGAGTAAAGTCTGAAGTTAACAAAATTCTATTTAAAGAGCTTTTTATCCTACTAACTGTACTTTCACCTTGAAATATTCCCGCTGTGCCAGTATCCTTATTATAATCGGTAATTTCATTCAATTTATTTAATACTTGATTGTATGAAGCAACCATCTCTTTTATAGTATCAATCATACCAGTATCGTCTCTTTTGATTTTGATAGTAGAGCTATTTCCACTCAAATCAGTTTTTTGAAGTTCCATTGTTAAGCCAGTTACCAAATCATCGACTGTATTTTTACTTCTAGTTACATTAACACCATTGAAAGTAAATTTTGCATCTTGAGACTTTTGAAGCATATTTATGCCGATGCCATCTATGATAGTTCTTGTTTTATCATTTCCACTATCACTTATTGCCGAAACTTCAGAACTTCCAACATTAATACTAAACCCTAAATTTAGCCAATCAGCACCAGCATTTGCATCCTCAAGGTCAATCGCACTTCCATCTAAACTCTGAAAAATTATACTGTCACCGTTTTTATAAGCTTTTACATTTGTTTCATCAATTTTTTCATTTATTGCATCAATCATATCACTTAATGAAGTGTAACTTTTATCTGAAGTTACAATATCAACTCCATTTATACTCATTCCAGTTTTTAAATTATTTGAAACAACAGAGTTACCCTCTAACTTTTCACCAAAATAGACTTGATTGCTATCTCCACTTCCTTTTGCTTTAATAATTAATTTATATGGATTATCGCCACCAACATTCATAATTGAGGCAGTAACTTTGTCATTTGCTTGATTGTTTATCTCTTCAACTAATTTTGAAAGCGAAATAGCACCATCTCCCAAACTAATTGATGTTTTAGCACTTCCAACATAAAACGAAAAAGTAGAATCACTTCCACTACTTAATACATTTTCATCCATTTTTGAGAATGTATTTGAAGATTCAAAAATACTTTGTTTTGCAAGTTGTTTTACACTTACATCAATATCTTGCATCGAAACACCAGCACTTACTGTCGTTTTTACACTATCACCTGTTACTGAAGTACTTCTTTTTAAGTAATTGGTATCATCACTTAAAGTTGAAGTTGAAGTTTTTAAAGTGGCTAAAAGTGTCGTCAAAGTGCTAAGTTCAGTCGTTTTAGACTTATTATCTTCAAGTTTTCTCTCAATTGGTTTAACTAAAATACTTTTATCAGCTTCTTTTAATTTATCGATTACATCGCTAGTAAGCGTTCCACTTCCAAGTCCTAATGAAGAGAGTGCTCCCGTTGCCATTTTTCATCCTTTAATTGTTTATTAAAATTTTTTAAATTTTATCTATTATATTATAGAATCGGTTTTTTTTCAATTTTTTTTAAAAGGAGTTTCTTGAAAATAATCTATTTAAATGAAATCGATTCAACCCAAAAATTTTTAATAGAAAAGTTAAAATTAAATGAGTTAATTCCGCCTATTTGTGTGGTAGCAAAAAAACAGATTGCAGGAGTTGGAAGTAGAGGAAGTGAATGGGTTTCAGTTGATGAAAATCTTTTTTTCTCTTTTGCTATAAATTTAAATGAATTGCCAAAAGACTTACCATTAGCTTCAGCTTCAATTTATTTTGGATTTTTAATGAAAAAAACTTTAAATGAATTTGGCTCAAAACTATGGCTAAAATGGGCAAATGATTTATATATAAATGATAAAAAAGTAGGTGGAATTTTAACTTCAAAAATAGGTGAAAATTTAATTTGTGGAATTGGTATCAATTTAAACACAGCTCCAAAAGAGTTTGAAATTTTGGATATAAAAGTAACAAAAGATGAAATTTTAAAAAGTTTTTTTGATAATTTAAATAAAAAAATATTATGGGAAGATATTTTTTTAGAGTATAAAATAGAGTTTGAAAAATCTAAAAATTACACTTTTACACATAAAAACAGTAAAATTTCTATAAAAGATGCTATTTTAAATAGTGATGGTTCTATTTTAATCAATGAAGAGAATATTTACTCCTTTAGATAGTGCCTCATTTATAAGCAATAAATTGAGAGAAATATTTTTATTTAATCTAAAATTTTAATTTCTTTTGATAGAATCTGCAAAAAGTTTAATTAAGGAGACTTAATGTTAGATATAAGTGTTGGGCTACTTGTGGCTTCAGCTAGTATATTTTTAATAGTTCTTGTCGTCTTAAATAGTTGGTTGTATAAACCATTAATTAAGTTTATGGACGATAGAGATATATCTATTAAAAGAGATTTAGAAAATGTCACTAAAAATGCGGGTGATATTAATGAATTTCATAAAGAGGCTGATTCTATAATAGCAAAAGCAAAAGCAGAAGCACATGCTATTAAAGATAAAGCTACAAATGAAGCTAAAAAACTTGCAGAAGCTAAAATTGCAAGTAAAAGAGAGGAGCTTGAGAGAAGTTATAGTGAGTTTATTATTTCTTTAGAAGAAGATAAAAATATACTTAAAAATACACTTCTTACAAAAGCACCTCTTTATAAAGAGAGTTTAAAAGCTAAATTTAGCCAACTGTAAGGAGGATTTGTGAATCTTAAATGGTTAGCACTATTAGTAAGTAGTGGTGTAGTATTTGCAAGTGAAGGTAGCGGTGAAACCGATATAATTCCGAGGGTTGTAAACTTTTTAATTTTTGCGGGAATAATTTATTATTTACTTGCTGATTTTACAAAAAATTTCTTTTCAAAAAGAAGTGAAGGTATAATGGCAAAATTAAATAGTATTCAAGAAAAAGTTAAAGAATCTAAACAACAAAAAGAAGAAGCTATTTTAAAAGTAAAAAAAGCTGAAAGAATTGCAGAAGAGATTATTGCTACTGCAAAAAAAGAGGCTTTAATGATTTCAGAAAATATCAATAAATCATTAGAAAATGATTTAGCACTTTTATCTAAACACTATGAAGAGCAAGTTGGACTTGAAAATAGAAAAATGAAAAGAGCAGTTGTTGTCGAAGTTTTACAAGATACATTTAAAGATGGTGGTGTTTCTATTAACGAAAACGATTTTGTTAACATCATCTTAAAAAAGGTTGCATAATGAAAGAGATAATTGCTAGAAGATATATAAAAGCATTAAAATCTGCTTGTAATAATGAAGAGTTAGAGAGATTTGCTCAAATATTAAACTCTATCTCAATAGCAATGTTGGAACCTAGATTTGCTGATGTTATGTACTCGCCTGAAGTTTCAAATAGTTCGAAGGTTCAATTAATTTTAGATTCGCTTCCAAATATCGATGAAAAATTAAAAAACTTAATTAAAATATTGGGTGAGTATAAAAGATTTGATGTAATAACAGAAATTGCAAAAGAGTTAAAATATCAATTGGCTTTAGTTAAAAATAAATTTGAAGGTAGAGTTTTTACTTCTAAAGAGTTAAGTTTTAACCAAATCAATCAAATTACGGGAAGTTTTAACGAAAAATTTAAAGCAGAAATAGTTTTAACTCAAGAAGTTGGCTCTTATGATGGAATTAAAGTTGAAATTGAAGATTTAGGAATAGAAATAGGTTTTTCAGAAGAGAGATTGCAAAATCAAATGATAGAACATATTTTAAAAGCAATTTAAGTTAAATTAAGTTTAAGAAAGGAGAATTGGTGGCAGTAAAAATTCAAAGTGATGAAATTAGCTCAATCATCAAAGAAAGAATTGAAAATTTTGAGTTAAAAGTAGATGTGAGTGAAACTGGTAAAGTTATCTCATTTGCAGATGGTATAGCAAAAGTTTACGGCCTTAAAAATGTAATGGCTGGTGAAATGGTTGAGTTTGAGACAGGCGAAAAAGGTCTTGCACTAAACTTGGAAGAGGCTAGTGTTGGTATTGTTGTACTTGGAAAAGGTAAAGGCATAGTTGAGGGAAGTAGTGTTAAAAGAGTTGGAAAACTACTTAAAGTTCCTGTAGGAGATGCCTTAATTGGTAGAGTTGTAAATGCACTTGGTGAGCCAATTGATGGTAAAGGTCCAATTGAAGCAACAGAGATGAGATTTGTTGAAGAAAAAGCTCCAGGAATTATGGCTAGAAAGTCAGTTCACGAACCACTTCAAACTGGAATTAAAGCAATCGATGCACTTGTTCCAATCGGAAGAGGTCAAAGAGAGCTAATTATCGGTGATAGACAAACTGGTAAAACAACAGTTGCAATTGATACAATTATTAACCAAAAAGGTCAAAATGTAATTTGTATTTATGTAGCAATTGGACAAAAACAATCAACTGTTGCTCAAGTTGTAAGAAAACTTGAAGAACACGGTGCAATGGATTACACAATTATTGTAAATGCTGGAGTTAGTGACTCAGCTGCAACACAATTTTTAGCTCCATATACTGGTGTTACAATGGGTGAGTATTTTAGAGATAATGCAAGACACGGTTTGATTATTTATGATGACCTTTCAAAACATGCAGTAGCTTATAGAGAAATGTCACTTATTTTAAGAAGACCTCCGGGAAGAGAGGCTTATCCAGGGGATGTATTTTATCTACATTCAAGATTGCTTGAACGAGCTGCAAAACTTAATGATGAACTTGGAGCGGGTAGCTTAACAGCACTTCCAATTATTGAAACTCAAGCAGGTGATGTTTCAGCGTACATTCCAACAAATGTTATTTCTATTACAGATGGACAAATTTTCCTTGAAACAGATTTATTTAACTCTGGTATTAGACCAGCTATTAATGTTGGTTTATCAGTTTCAAGAGTTGGTGGAGCTGCTCAAATTAAAGCAACAAAACAAGTTGCTGGAACTCTAAGACTTGACTTAGCACAATATAGAGAACTTCAAGCATTTAGTCAATTTGCAAGTGACCTTGATGAAGCAAGTAGAAGACAACTTGAGCAAGGTCAACGAATGGTTGAAGTTTTAAAACAACCACCATATTCACCACTTCCAATAGAAAAGCAAGTTGTTATAATTTTTGCTGGTACGAGAGGTTTCTTAAGTGATGTTTCTGCTAAAGATGTTACGAGATTTGAAGCAGAGTTGTATCCATTTATTGAAGCGAAATATTCGCAAGTACTTGATACAATTAGAAATAAAAAAATGCTTGATAAAGAGAGCGAAGAGCTGTTAAACAAAGTTTTTGAAGAGTTTAAAACATCTTTTTCAGCAAATTAAGGATATTTTATGGCTAACCTAAAAGATATTCAAAGAAAAATTAAGAGTGTAAAAAACACGCAAAAGACGACAAGAGCTATGAAGCTTGTCTCTACTGCTAAACTTAGACGAGCTGAAGAAGTAGCGAAACGCTCAAGGGTTTATGCTCAAAAAATTACTTCTGTTTTAAGTGAAATTGCTTACAAAGTAAATCAATTTAAAATAGGTGGAATTGAGAGTAGATTTTTTCAACAAATCGAAGCTCCTCAAAAGGTTGATATAGTTTTTATAACAGCTGATAAAGGTCTTTGTGGTGGTTTTAATGTTCAAACTATTAAAACTATAAAAAGATTAATGAACGAGTATAAAGATAAAAAAGTTAAAGTAAGACTTAGAGCAATAGGTAAAAAAGGTATTGAGTATTTTAAATTCAATGAAATTGAACTACTTGATGTTGCATATAATTTAAGTTCAGCTCCAACTTATGAGAGAGCGACTGAATTTATTGATAAAGCAGTGGATGATTTTATAAATGGAGTTACAGATAAAGTTATACTTGTGCATAATGGGTATAAGAATATGATAACTCAAGAGATTAAAATTGTTGATTTAATGCCAATTGATATAAATAATACTGGAGTAATAGATACTAGTGTTTATAATTCAAACTCTTTAATGGAAATTGAACCAGAAGAAGATGAGAGTGTGTTAGAACAATTGGTGCATAAATATATAGGTTTTAATATCTATTTTTCACTAATTGATTCACTAGCAGCTGAACATAGTGCTAGAATGCAAGCAATGGATTCGGCAACGAATAATGCGAAAGAGTTAGTAAATACATTAACTATTAAATATAATAAAGCAAGACAAGAGGCTATTACTACCGAATTAGTTGAAATAATTAGTGGTATGGAATCGATGAAATAAAAGGGAGGCTTAATGGAAGGTAAAATAGTTCAAGTTATTGGTCCTGTTGTAGATGTTGATTTTGATGACTATCTACCACAACTTAATGAAGCTTTACATGTAAATTATGAAGTTGAAGGCAAAGCTCATAAATTAGTTTTAGAAGTAGCAGCTCACGTTGGAGACAGAAGAGTTAGAACGATTGCTATGGATTTAAGTGAAGGTTTAAGAAGAGGTCTTAGCGTTAAAGCTACGGGCGATTCGATTAGAGTTCCTGTTGGTGAAGAAGTACTTGGAAGAATTTTCAATGTAATTGGTGAAACAATTGATGATGGTGAAGAAGTAAAAGCAAAAGAGCATTGGTCAATTCACAGAGACCCACCTCCATTTGAAGAACAAAGCACAAAAACAGAAATGTTTGAAACAGGAGTTAAAGTAGTTGACTTATTAGCACCTTATGCAAAAGGTGGTAAAGTTGGATTGTTTGGTGGTGCTGGAGTTGGTAAAACAGTTATTATTATGGAACTTATTCACAATGTTGCTTATAAACATAGTGGATATTCAGTATTTGCTGGAGTTGGTGAGCGAACGAGAGAAGGCAATGACCTTTATCACGAAATGAAAGAGTCTGGAGTTCTTGATAAAGTTGCTTTATGTTATGGACAAATGAATGAGCCACCTGGTGCTAGAAATAGAATTGCAATGACTGGTTTAACAATGGCAGAGTATTTTAGAGATGAAAAAGGGCTTGATGTTTTAATGTTCATCGATAATATTTTTAGATTTGCACAATCAGGTTCGGAAATGTCGGCACTTTTAGGAAGAATTCCATCGGCTGTTGGTTATCAACCTACACTTTCTCGTGAGATGGGTGTACTTCAAGAGAGAATTACATCAACTAAAAAAGGCTCAATTACATCTGTTCAAGCTGTTTATGTACCAGCAGATGACTTAACTGACCCAGCTCCAGCTTCAGTTTTTGCTCACCTTGATGCGACAACAGTTTTAAATAGAAAAATTGCAGAAAAGGGAATTTATCCGGCGGTTGACCCACTTGATTCAACTTCAAGATTACTTGACCCACAAATTATTGGGGAAGAGCATTATAAGATTGCAAGAGGAGTTCAAGAGGTTTTACAAAAATATAAAGACCTTCAAGATATCATTGCAATTTTAGGTATGGATGAACTTAGTGAAGATGATAAATTAGTAGTTGAGAGAGCTAGAAAAATAGAGAGATTTTTATCTCAACCATTCTTCGTTGCAGAGGTATTTACAGGAAGTCCTGGAAAATATGTAACTTTACAAGATACACTAGAGGGCTTTAGAGGAATATTAGAAGGTAAGTATGATAGTACCCCTGAAATGGCATTTTATATGGTTGGAAATATAGACGAAGTTCTTGAAAAAGCTGAAAAATTAAAGGCCAAAAAGTAAGGAAGTTTAATGAATACATTAAAGCTTGATATTGTAACACCAGAGGGAAGGGTTTTCTCTAGAGATGTTGCAAGTGTTACTTTACCTGGTAAAGAGGGTGAATTTGGAGTTTTACCAGGTCACAGTTCACTTGTTTCCCTTCTTAGTT
>DZAZ01000084.1 GCA_022729755.1 Helicobacter cetorum
TTTTTCTTATCTCATATATTTGCCATTTCACAACCGTCGATACCGTCACATTGAATTTTTCTGCCAACTCAACTTGTGTCAAGTTTTCGGGATTATCGTGAATTTCCTTCCTAATAACATAAGTAGTTTTAGCTGTTGGATGATATAATAGCATCTGTAACTGATGTTACGATAAGTTAAATTAATAAATTTATGAGAAATAGCCATATTAAGGCAAAATTGATTTATAAGCACAAATTATTAAAAATCAACTATACCGATTTTTAGGCACTTTTATTTTTTTATGATAAAAGCAAAAATATTTTTCAACAATGATTAATATAGCCCTTTTTATGGTCTTTTACTACCCATAAGCCTATCTTATCGTAACATCAGTCTGTAAGTCTCCCTTTTTTTAATAATTCTTTGTAATGATTTACTGTTTCAGTTGGTAAAATATTTGTGATATTATAGCAAGGGATGTGATAAAATGAAACTTTTAATTTCTGCACTAGAGCCTTCTAGTAATTTGCATTTAAAAGAGTTATTAAAATATTTAAATTTAAATGAGATTGAATTTGTGGGAATTTATGATAAAAATTTAATTCAAACTCCACCACTTTATGATATGAGAGAGTTTTCTGTGATGGGTTTTGTTGATGTTGTTTCAAAATATTTTAAGGCAAAAGAAGCGATAAAAGAACTTGCTTTTATCGGAAAAGATTGTAAAAAAGCCCTTTTAATAGATGCACCTGCTTTTAATATTGAATTAGCTAAAGAGTTAAAAAAAACAAATCCAAATATAGAAATAATTTATTATATTTTGCCAAAAGTGTGGGTTTGGAAAGCAAATAGAGTAAAAAAGTTAGAGAAATATTGTGATAAGTTAATTTCTATATTTGAATTTGAAAAAAAGTGGTTTAAAGATGCGATTTATCTGGGTAATCCACTACTTGATGAAATTAAAGAGTTTAAAAATAATTTAACTTCAAATGAAACTATCGCATTTTTAGCAGGAAGTAGAAAAAGCGAAATAAGTTCACTTATGCCAATATTTCGAGAAATTGCGAAAAAAATCGATAAAAAAAAACTTTTAGTTGTGCCTGAATTTATGCAAGATTTATCAATTTATGGAGATATTAGTGATTTTGAAGTGATAAAAAATACACATAAAGCTTTAAAACAAGCCGATTTTGCTTATATTTGCAGTGGGACAGCTACACTTGAAGCTAGTTTAATTGGAACTCCATTTGTATTAGTTTATAAAGCTAAAAGTATTGATTTTTTGATAGCAAAATTATTTATAAAGCTCAAATTTGTGGGACTTGCAAATATTATTTTTGACTTTGAAGGCTTAGGACAGATACATTTAGAGTTTTTACAAGAGGATGTAAATGTAAAAAATATGCTTGAAGCTTATACAAAAGTCGATAGAGAACAATTTTTGATAAACTCAAAAAAATTGAGAGAAATTTTAGAAAGTGGAGTTTCGCAAAAGTTAGCTAAAATTATAGCTAACTAATTTTTTAACTATTTCTTTTAACTGTGTGTTTGATATAAAAAGTTAATCCAAATAAAAGCATCGTAACTCCGCCAATTAAATAGACTGCATAAATAATTTTTTCAGGTCCCGTGATTGCGAATTTAAAGACTAACATTAAAGCTTCAATTGCCAAAGCGATGATAATCGAGCCTAAAAATTTTGTCATAGTTTTATGAATTTCAAATGTCACATCGCTTCTTATTCGTTTGCCTAAAACTTCCTCTTCAAAAATCGCTTTAACTAAATCAAATATCGCCAAAGATAAAGTTAACAAAATGGTTGACTCAAACATTCCCTCAACTTCGATTGAACGAAATTCAAAAATATGACTAGCACCTCTAAAAAAGAGTAAAATCGCCACTGTAAAGAGTGCAAAAGCAAACATAAAATAGATAAATTTAGAAAAATACTCAAATGCAACAATAGCACCTTCAGGGCGAATAATTTTTAAAAGTTGTTTGAGTGTTATATCGATACAAGCGATAAATTGAAGTTCATCTCTCTCATTATAAATTGGATATGAAGCCGTAACGGTAAGCTCTTTTGTCAATGCACACGGATATGGGTCAGTTAAAATACATTTTTTCTCTTTTGCAGGACGATAATAGTATGCTCTTGAACTTCTATTTTCAGACTTTCCAACACGATATTGCGGGTTTTTAGAAATATTATCAATTATTTGAATACCATCAGCACTTAAAATATATAAAGCCGAAAAATCTTTGATTTCAACTTCAATCTTTTCAAGCCCTTTCACCGCCGTATCGAGGTTAAATTGTGGCAATTGATTTGGAATATTTCTACTAAATAAATAACACATATAAGCCCTAGCTTGTTCTCTAATTCTGCCAAATTCATTTATATCTTTTGTAATCATTTTTTTTAAAGCCTTTCTATTTCAACTCTATTTCTACCGTTTTCTTTTGCATTATATAGCAATTTATCGGCATTATTTAAAAAATCATCAAAATTTTCACCTAAATTTGAAGTAACTCCGACACTTATTGTAAATTTTATATCTTGATTATCGCTTGTATGACAAATTGAATTTTGAACTTTTTTTCTAAGATTATCCATTGCAATAAAAACTTTCTCTTTTTCGATATTTTCAAATAAGATTGCAAATTCCTCTCCACCAAGCCTTGCAGGTATCATATGTTTTTTTTCAAAGTTAGCTTTTAGCATTTTTGCTAGTGATTTTATTACATCATCTCCAGCTTTATGCCCATAAGTATCATTTACTTTTTTAAAAAAATCTATATCCATCATAATAACACTCAAAACTTTTTTCTTTTTCTTAGCAATTTGATAAAGTTTTTCTCCATTATCAAAGAAAAATCTTCTATTGTACATTTTAGTTAAAAAGTCGCGATTTGCTAAATCTTTTATAGCTTTTATATTTACGATATTCTCCACACTTTGCTCAACTCTACAATAAAACTCTTCAGCTTCAAATGGCTTGATTAAAAAATCATTTGCACCATTTTTTAAAAATTTAACAGAGAGTTTATCAGTATCATTTCCTGAAATTCCAATAATTGCAATTTGTTCTTTATTGTAGTTTTCTCTAATTTGCGAAATTAACTCAAATCCATCCATATTTGGCATATAAAAATCAGTTATTACTAAAGTAATGTCTTGACACTCTTTTAATTTATAAAGTGCTTCAAGCCCATCTTTTGCTTCAATAACATTGTAATTTCGCTCAAGCAAAAGATTTTTTATCATAAATCTCGCAGTTGCTGAATCATCTACAACTAAGATATTTATATTTTTATTATTATTAATTCTATCGGTTAATTTGACGGCATATTCGATATCTTGCATCTTTTCAGTTACAACATAATCTAATATTCTCTCTGACAAAAATTTTCGTCTTGTCTCTTTATTTAGTGTGCTAGTCATCACTATTATTGGGATTTGCTTTTGATTTAAATATTTAATAATTTCTCCAACTTTATCATCAATTAAATCAATTCCACAAAGTGCCACTAAAAATTTTGTCTTATTTTCGTTTAATAAAGCTTCCGCTTCTTGATAATTTTTAACTATAAAAACATTACAAATCATAACTTCTTGTAATTTATATTTTATAACTTGTGCAAGAGTATTAGTACTTTCTATAATCAAGATATTAATTTTTTCTATCATCATATTCCTAAAGAAATAAATTTTTCTAATTGTATTAAAAGTTTTTACTTAAAAAAATAAAATATGCAATTTTATTTGTGATAAAATAACACGAAAGTATGTTACATCCGTTTACTATAATTAGAATTATACTTGACAATTTGATAAAATGTTCAAATAACTGTGATGTTAAATTGGGGAAAATGAAAAATTTAGGAAAAAAATAGATGAAGTCTAGTAAAGCTCTTTTTTTAGATAGAGATGGTGTTATAAATATAGATAAAAATTTTGTTTATAAAATAGAAGATTTTGAATTTATAGATGGTATATTTGAAATTTGCAAATTTTTTCAAGATAGAGGCTTTAAGATATTTGTGATAACTAATCAATCTGGAATAGGTAGAGGTTATTATAGTGAAGAGGAGTTTTTAAAATTAACAAATTGGATGATAGAACAATTTAAAAATGAAAGTGTTATAATAGACAAAGTTTATTATTGTCCACATCACCCAACAAAAGCAAGAGGTGAATATAAAATAAAGTGTGAATGCAGAAAACCAGGGGCAGGGATGATTTTGACAGCTAAAGAGGAGTTTAATTTGAATTTAGAAAAATCAATTCTTATAGGAGATAAAGAGAGAGATATTTTATCAGGGGAAAGTGCTGGTATAGGAACAAATATACTCTTTGATGGAAGTGAAGATAAAATCTCTATTTCAAAGTTAAAAGCAAAGGAATTATTAAATGAATATTAAAGATTTTACAAAAAATTATGTAAATAAATTAAAGGAGTTATTAACTCAAATAGATTTAAAAGCTATAGAAGATATTCAAATTCAAATAGAAAAAAGTGTAAAAAATAGTTCTAAAATATATTTATTAGGAAATGGTGGTAGTTTAGCAACTGCTTCACATATGGCAAATGATTTAGGAATAGGTTTAAAAAGAAGAGATTTAATAAATATAGATATTATTTCTTTAGGCGATAATTCAGCTGTAACTTCGGCAATTGCAAATGATATTGGATATGAAAATATATTTTATATGCAACTCAAAAATATTTTAAAACCAAACGATATGATACTAGCTATCTCTTGCAGTGGAAACTCTTCAAATATTATAAAAGCCGTAAAGTATGCTAAAGAAGTTGGCTCTACTATTATTGGTGTGACAGGATTTGATGGTGGAGAGTTAAAAAGTTTAAGTGATGTAAAATTTCATGTAAATACACCAAATGGCGAATATGGATTGGTTGAAGATGTACATATGATATTAGACCATATTTTATACTCATATTACATTTATAAAGGCATTAACAGTGAGCGATAAATATGCTATTGATAGTCACAAATTAATTTATCATCCAACTAGAGTGTCAAAATGGTATGAGGCTAGTGATGATTGGAAAAAATTAAAAAGTGTATATCCTATTTATGTAGAAATTTCTCCTTATGGAGGATGTAATCATAGATGTACATTTTGTGCATTAGATTATATGGGATATGAAAATATAGGATTAGATTTTGATGTACTTAAAAGTACACTTACAAATATGGCTACAAATGGCGTAAAAAGTGTTATGTTTGCAGGAGAGGGTGAGCCGTTACTTTTTAAAGATTTAGACTTAATAGTGGAACACTGCACAAGTATTGGAATTGATACATCTCTTACAACAAACTTTGTACCTCTTAATAAAAAAAATATTGAAAGGTGCATTGAAAATTGCTCTTGGATAAAGATTAGTTTAAATGCAGGGACTTCAAAAACTTATTCAGAGATTCATCAAACAAAAGAGATAGATTTTGATAGAGTAATATATAATATAAAGTATGCAATTGAACATAAAAGAGCTAATAACTTAGATTGTACACTTGGTGTGCAAATGTTGCTTCTTCCAGAAAATAAAGATGAAGTAAGAACCTTAGCCCTACTTTGTAAAGAGTTGGGAGTTGATTATTTAGTTATAAAGCCATATTCTCAACATCTATTTAGTGAAACTACTAAATATGAAAATATAGATTATTCTCAAATGATAGATATTGAAAATGAGTTAAAAGAGATTTCAAATGAAAAATTTAATGTAATTTTTCGGGCAAATACAATGAAGAAATATATTGAGAAAAAACAACCTTACGAGAAATGTTACTCAACTCCATTTTTTTGGGCTTATATTGCAACAGATGGTAAAGTATTTGGATGTAGTGCATATTTAAGTGATGATAAGTTTTGTTATGGAAATATTTATGAAAATAGCTTTGAAGAGATATGGGAAAGTGATAAAAGACGGCAATCTTATGAATATATTAAAAATGAATTAGATATAAAAAATTGTAGGGTAAATTGTAGAATGGATGCTATAAATCGTTATTTATGGGAATTGAAACATCCAAATGGACATGTTAATTTTATATAAGGAATAATTAATGAAAGCAGTAGTTACTGGGGGTGCTGGATTTATAGGCTCTCATATGGTTGATTTATTAATCGAAAAAAATTTTGAAGTAATTGTAATAGATAATTTAGCAAATGGTCAATTAAAAAATATTGCTCATCATCAAGAAAAAGTATTTTTTGTAAATGTAGATATAAGTGATTATTCAATTAGCTTAGATGAGTATTTTGAAAATGTAGATTATGTATTTCACTATGCAGCATTGGCTGATATAGTGCCTTCAATAAATAATCCTCTTAAATATCATAAAGCTAATGTTGATGGGACGATTAATGTGTTACAAGCTGCTAAAAAATCTAAAAACTTAAAAAAATTTGTATATGCAGCTTCATCGTCTTGTTATGGTATTCCTGAAGTTTATCCAACACCTGAAAGCTCACCAATAAAACCAGAGTATCCTTATGCTCTCACAAAAGCCGTAGGTGAACAATATGTTATGCATTGGGGACAAATTTATGATATGCCTGTAGTTTCTATGCGATTTTTTAATGTATATGGTATAAGACATAGAACAAGTGGTGCTTATGGTGCAGTTTTTGGGGTATTTTTGGCACAAATACTAAATAATAAACCTTTAACAATAGTAGGTGATGGAACACAAACAAGAGATTTTACTTATGTAACTGATGTTGTAGATGCTTGTTACTTTATAGCAATATCTGATATAAAACAAGAAATTTTTAATGTTGGAAGTGATAATACTTATAGTGTAAATTATTTGGCTTCACTTCTTGGTGGAGATAAAATTTTTATACCAAAAAGACCAGGTGAACCTGATTGCACTTATGCTGATATTACAAAGCTAAAAAATGCAATAGGTTGGAAGCCAAAAGTTAAATTTGAAGATGGAGTTAAAATTATGCTTGAAAATATAGAGTTATGGCGAGAAGCTCCTATTTGGGATGAAAAATCAATTACAGAGGCTACAAAAGATTGGTTTAAATATTTAGGGAAAAAATAATGTTAAATTTTAACCAAATTCGAAAAAAAACAATAGAATTATCTTGCAAAAGTGGGGCTGGACACTTAGCACCATCATTATCAAGTGTTGAAATGTTAACTG
>DZAZ01000085.1 GCA_022729755.1 Helicobacter cetorum
AGTAGCTCAGTTGGCTAGAGCATCAGCCTTCCAAGCTGAGGGTCGCCGGTTCGAATCCGGTTTCCCGCTCCATAAAAATAAAAACAATCTGGGAGCTGAATTTATTGTTCTACAATTAATCAAGCTTCTAAAATAAAATTTCTAAATAATGTTATTTTTTGTAATCAAATTTAAATATTAACTAGTTAATATTTTGCCCATATAGCTCAGTGGCAGAGCACTTCCTTGGTAAGGAAGAGGTCGGCGGTTCAATCCCGCTTGTGGGCTCCACTGATGCTATTATATAAATTTTAAAACCAAGATGGAGGAAGTTATGGCAAAAGAAAAGTTTATTAAAAACAAGCCACATGTTAATATAGGTACGATTGGACATGTTGACCACGGTAAAACAACCTTGACGGCTGCTATTTCAGCAGTTTTATCACTTAAGGGTCTTGCAGAATTAAAAGATTATGACAATATCGATAATGCCCCTGAAGAAAAAGAAAGAGGTATTACAATTTCTACTTCTCATATTGAGTATGAAACTGAAAATAGACACTATGCTCACGTTGATTGTCCTGGACATGCTGACTATGTTAAAAATATGATTACAGGTGCTGCTCAAATGGATGGTGCTATATTAGTTGTTTCAGCGGCTGATGGTCCTATGCCACAAACTAGAGAGCATATTCTTCTTGCAAGACAAGTTGGTGTTCCACATATTGTAGTATTTTTAAATAAACAAGATATGGTTGATGATGAAGAACTTCTTGAATTAGTTGAAATGGAAGTTAGGGAATTACTAAGTCAATACGATTTCCCAGGTGATGATACTCCTATTATTCCAGGTTCGGCACTTAGAGCTCTAGAAGAAGCTAAAGCTGGTTCAGTTGGTGAATGGGGTGAGAAAATTTTAAGTTTAATGGCTGCGGTTGATAGTTTTATTCCAACTCCAGTAAGAGACACTGAAAAAGAGTTCTTAATGCCTGTGGAAGATGTATTTTCTATTTCAGGTAGAGGTACAGTTGTAACTGGTAGAATTGAAAGAGGTTTTGTTAAATTAGCTCAAGAAATTGAAATTGTTGGGATTAGAGCTACTCAAAAAACAACTGTAACTGGTATCGAAATGTTCAGAAAAGAAATGGATATGGGTGAAGCAGGTGATAACTGTGGTATCTTATTAAGAGGTATTAAAAAAGAAGATGTTGAAAGAGGTCAAGTTTTGTGTAAGCCAGGTTCGATTACACCTCATACAAAATTTGAAGCAGAAGTGTATATTTTAACAAAAGAAGAGGGTGGGAGACATACTCCATTTTTTAATGGATATAGACCACAATTTTATGTAAGAACAACAGATGTTACAGGTTCAATTACTCTTCCAGAGGGAACAGAAATGGTTATGCCAGGTGATAATATTAAAATTACAGCTGAATTAATCAATCCAATTGCATTAGAAGATGGTACTAGATTTGCAATTAGAGAAGGTGGAAGAACGGTTGGTGCTGGAGTTGTATCAAAAATTATTGCATAATTTTTAACTATTTATATATTAGGAATAACAATGGCTGCTGTAAGAATTAAAATAGGGTTGAAGTGTAGTGAAAGTGGTGATATCAATTACACTACAACTAAAAATCCAAAAACTAAAACTGAAAAGTTGGAAATTAATAAGTTTTGCCCAAGATTGAAAAAACATACTATTCATAAAGAAGTTAAATTAAAAAGTTAATTTTCTTCTCCATTTTTTTGGAGCAATTAAAATTACAGGTCAGTAGCTCCAATGGTAGAGCATCGGACTCCAAATCCGAGTGTTGTGGGTTCGAGTCCCTCCTGGCCTGCCACGAAGGAAAATAATGGAAAAAGCAGTAGCTTATTTTAAGCATTCAAAAGAGGAAATATTAAAAGTTATTTTTCCAACA
Source organism: Helicobacter cetorum (assembly GCA_022729755.1). Lineage (GTDB taxonomy): Bacteria > Campylobacterota > Campylobacteria > Campylobacterales > BB28 > BB28. The sequence goes on from DZAZ01000085.1 coordinate 1,902, forward strand.
AAAGAACAAGTTAGAAGTGCATTTTTCGCAGTTTTTGTAGTTGTTACCATAATTAGCTTATTTTTAGCTCTAGTTGATGCTACAATGTCTTTTTCTTTATCACTTATTATAAAATAAGGATTGAAATGGCTCATAAATGGTATGCTATTCAAACTTATTCAGGTAGTGAGTTGTCTGTTAAAAAAGCAATTATAAATTTAGTAAGAGAGCTTCAAATTGAAGATAAATTAGAAGAAATTGTAGTTCCAATAGAACATTTGATAGAAGTAAAGAATGGCAAAAAAAAGATACTTGAAAAAAGTTTATATCCAGGGTATGCATTTGCAAAACTTGATTTGGATACAGATTTATGGCATAAAATTCAATCACTTCCAAAAGTTGGGAGATTTATTGGTGAGTCAAAAAAGCCTACACCGTTGAGTGAAAAAGATATCGAACTTATCTTAGAAAAAGCTAAAAGAAAAGAAGCACCAAAACCAAAAATATCTTTTGAGCCTAGTGAAATGGTAAGAATAACAGATGGCCCTTTTGCTAACTTTACGGGTGTAGTAGAAGAGTACGATTTGGAACATGGAAAATTAAAATTAAATGTATCTATTTTTGGTAGAAGTACACCTGTAGAGATACTATATTCTCAGGTTGAAAAGATAGTTTAAAAAAGAAAACAAAGGATAGTTAAGATGGCAAAAAAAGTAATTGGAGAAATTAAACTTCAAATACCTGCCGCAAAGGCAAACCCATCACCTCCAGTTGGTCCAGCACTTGGTCAAAGAGGTGTAAACATTATGGAATTTTGTAAAGCTTTTAATGAGAGAACTAAAGAGATGGCTGGTTTTAAAATTCCAGTAGTTATCACAGTTTATGCCGACAAAAGTTTTACTTTTATTACTAAAAAGCCGCCTGTGACAGATTTACTTAAAAAAGAAGCAGGAATTCAAAGAGGTAGTGATAATCCGTTGAAAAACAAAGTTGCAAAATTAACAAGAGCACAAATTGCAAAAGTGGTTGAAACGAAAATTGAAAATTTGAATACAACTGATAAAGAAGCTGCTGCTAGAACTATCATGGGAAGTGCAAGAAGTATAGGTATAGAAATTGTAGATTAAGGGTGTTATAGATGGCAAATAAAATATCAAAAAGATTTAAAGCTTTATTAGAAAAAATAGATAAAAATAAAACTTATGATGAAGTAGCAGAAGCAGTTTCAATTGTTAAAGGACTTAAATCAGCTAAATTTGATGAGTCTGTTGAAATTTCTTTAAAACTTGGAGTAGATCCAAGACATGCTGACCAAATGGTAAGGGGTGCAGTAGTTCTTCCTCACGGAACGGGAAAAACAGTTAGAGTAGCTGTTTTTGCAAAAGGGATTAAAGCTGATGAAGCTAAAGTAGCTGGAGCTGACATTGTTGGTGCAGAAGATTTAGTTGAATCAATTCAAGCAGGTAATTTAAATTTTGATATCACAATTGCAACTCCTGATATGATGGGTTTAGTTGGTAAAATAGGTAGGCTTTTAGGACCAAAAGGGCTTATGCCAAATCCTAAAACTGGAACTGTAACTATGGATGTTGCAAAGGCTGTAAATAATGCCAAAGCAGGACAAGTTAATTTCAGAGTTGATAAAAAGGGCAATATTCACGCTGGAATTGGAAAAGTTAGCTTTAGTGAAGATGAAATATTAGGTAATTTAGTTGAGTTTGTAAAAACCATTAATAGATATAAACCATCAAGTGCAAAAGGTAAGTATATTAGAAATGCTACAATTTCACTTACGATGAGTCCTTCTGTTAAAATTAATACTCAAACTTTAATGGATTTAAAGTAATCAATCTTAAAGAATTGAAGATAATAGGCTTTTAAGTCCTATTTGAAGTTCAGTTGCTAGAAAGGAGGCAAAATTGACAAGAGCCGATAAAGCTAAATTGATAGATTATTTAACTTCTGAATTTAAAGAGTCTGAAGCAATCGCAATGTGTGATTACAAGGGTCTTAGTGTTAAAGAGTTAGATGGTTTGAGAAAAATTGTTAGGGAATCTGGATTAAAAGTTAGAATTGTAAAAAATAAACTTGCTTCTATTGCACTTGAGAGTGCTGGTAAAAGTGGAATTAGTTTAAAGGATACGAATCTTATAGTTTGGGGTGATAATCAAATAACTGTTGCTAAAGCAATTTTTAAATTTGCGGAGAGCAAAAAAGATAATTTTGTTATTAAATCAGGCTTTGTAGATGGTGAAGTTTGTAATGCTACTAAACTTGAAGCATTATCTAAATTACCTTCAAGAGAAGAACTTATTGGTATGCTTTTATCTGTTTGGACAGCACCTATCAGAAATTTTGTTACGGGACTTGATAATCTTAGGGCAAAAAAAGAAGAACAGTAATTTAAAATATAAAAAAAATTTAGTGTAAGGATAACAAAATGGCAATTACTAAAGATGATGTATTAAATTATATCTCTGGTTTAAGTGTATTAGAATTGAGTACTCTTGTAAAAGAGTTTGAAGAAAAATTTGGTGTATCTGCCCAACCTACTGTTGTAGCAGGTGCTGTTGCTGCTGTTGTTGAAGAGGAAAAAACTGAATTCGATGTAATACTTACAAGCGGTGGCGATAAAAAAATCAATGTAATTAAAGTGGTAAGAGAACTTACTGGTCTTGGATTAAAAGAAGCAAAAGCTGCTGTTGAAGAAACTCCAACTACAATTAAAGAAGGTATCTCTAAAGCAGATGCAGAAGCTGTTAAAGCTAAACTAGTGGAAGCTGGTGCAACTGTAGAAATTAAATAATTTCTAAATAAAGAGATTTTTTCCTCTTTATTTTTTTAATATCTTTATTTTCATTTACTTCAATTTATCTTAAATCTTAAAAATCCTACTTATGAGGTAGTTTATATGTTAAATAGTCTAAAATCTGGTAATAGATTAAGGGTTGACTTCGCTAAGATTCCTCAAAATATTGCAGTTCCAAATTTATTACAACTTCAAAGAAATAGTTATGATAATTTTTTAATGTTGGATTCTGGGGAAAGAAGTGAAAGTGGTATTGAAAAAGTTTTTAAATCTATTTTTCCAATTCACGATTCTCAAAGTAGATTAACACTTGAGTATTTAGGTTGTGAATATGGTAAACCAAAATATTCAGTTCGTGAATCGATGGAGAGAGGACTTACTTATTCAGTTCCATTAAAAATTAAAGTTAGATTAACTTTATGGGAACTTGATGAAAAAAGTGGTGAAAAAATTGGTTTCAAAGACCAAAAAGAACAACAAATCTATATTAGAGAAATTCCTTTAATGACAGATAGAACCTCTTTTATTATAAATGGAATTGAGAGAGTTGTTGTAAATCAACTTCACAGAAGTCCAGGTGTTATATTTAAAGAAGAAGAATCTGTTACTGCTTCAACAAAATTAATTTATACTGCACAAATTATTCCTGATAGAGGAAGTTGGCTCTATTTTGAATACGATGTAAAAGACACACTATATGTTAGAATTAACAAAAGAAGAAAAGTACCCGTTACAATCCTTTTTAGAGCATTAGGTTATAAAAAAGATGATATATTAAAATTATTTTATCCAGTAATAAATATTAAAATTAAAGATGGTAAATTTTTAATGGAGTTTAATCCTGAAGATTTTGCAGGTAGAGTAGATTTTGATGTTAAAGATGAGGATGGTAACTTAATTGTAGCTCAAGGTAAAAGACTTGGTAGTAAAAAAGCATTAAAACTTGTAGAAGATGGACTTAAATGGATTGAATACCCAGTTGAGTTTTTAGTTGAAAGATATTTAGCATCAGGAATTATGGAACCAGATACTAAAGAAGTACTCTTTGATACTTTAACTCAACTAGATGAGCATAAGTTAAAAAAATTAATTGAACTTGGTATTCAAAATTTCGATATTACAAATGATTTAGCTAGCGGTGTTGATAAATCTATTATTAACTCTTTTATTGCAGATGCAGAGTCGCTTAAACTTTTACGACAAACTGAAAATGTTGAAGGTGAAAATGATTTAGCAGCAATCAGAGTTTATAAAGTTATGAGACCTGGTGAGCCTGTTACAAAAGAAGCAGCTAAAGAGTTTGTAAGACAACTATTCTTTGACCCTGAAAGATACGATTTAACAAAAGTTGGTCGTATGAAAATGAACCATAAACTATCTTTAAGTGTTCCTGAATATGTAACAGTTTTAACTTATGAAGATGTTATTAGAACAGTTAAATATTTGATTAAAGTTAAAAATGGACAAGGTCATATCGATGATAGAGACCATCTTGGAAATAGAAGAATTAGGGCAATTGGTGAACTGTTAGCAAATGAGCTTCATACTGGGCTTGTTAAAATGCAAAAAGCAATTAGAGATAAACTTTCAACTATTAGTGGAAGTTTGGAAGAGTTAATGCCTCACGATTTAATTAATTCTAAAATGATTACAAATACAATTTTAGAGTTTTTTACGGGTGGGCAATTATCTCAATTTATGGACCAAACAAATCCTCTTTCAGAAATTACACATAAAAGAAGACTTTCAGCTTTAGGTGAAGGTGGACTTGTAAAAGAGAGAGCTGGATTTGAAGTAAGGGATGTTCACCCAACTCATTATGGTAGAATTTGTCCAATTGAAACACCAGAGGGGCAGAATATTGGTTTAATCAATACTTTATCAACTTTTTCTAAAGTTAATGAATTAGGTTTTATCGAAGCACCCTATAAAAAAGTTATAGATAAAAAAATAACTGAAGAGGTAGTGTATTTAACAGCAACACAAGAAGAAGGCTTAGTTATCGCTCCATCAAGTGCAAAACTTTCAGATGATGGTCAAATAATGGAAGATTTAATTGAAGCTAGAAAAGATGGTGAAATTATATTAGTTGAAAAAGATAAAGTTGATTTAATTGATGTTTCACCTCAAATTGTTATCGGGGTTGCTGCTGGACTTATTCCATTTTTAGAACACGATGATGCAAATAGAGCATTAATGGGTTCAAATATGCAACGACAATCAGTTCCACTAATGAAAACTGAAGCTCCAATGGTTGGAACAGGAATGGAAAAAATAGTTGCTAGAGATGCTTGGGAGTGTGTGAAAGCTGAAAGAGGTGGAATAGTAGAGCAAGTTGATGCAAAAAATATCTATATTCTAGGTGAAGATGAAAATGGTAC
>DZAZ01000025.1 GCA_022729755.1 Helicobacter cetorum
TACTTTTATTTCACTATTTTGATTTAAGTTTATCTGAACAAAATTCTTTAAATTGCCAATTTTTCCATCAAAATAATCATTTGATTTTAGTGGAAGTTTTAAAGTTTTTCCTTTTTCTAAGCTCGATAAAGTTACCCAATAATCGAAATTCTTAGCTTTTTTTTGATTTTTTATCTCAACTTTTACAACTTTGCTATCAAGTGCTAAATTTGAATTTTTAAAGTTTGGTTTTTTATTAAGTTTAAATGTTCGTTTTATAATTTTTCGTGATAATTTAACTATCTCAATATCTATTAAATTTTCTTGCATTTCAACTTTATCACAAAACCATTTTTTATATTTATTTATAAAAAGTAAGCTAATTTTTGTAGTTTCATCTAAGTTTGAATTTAAAACATAATCTTTAAAATCATTCGCTCGATTTGATAAATAGCTCTCCAAACTTGCTACTACTTGATATTGATTTACCTGTTTATATCTTGCTGAAAGTTTAGTTTCTATGTTTTTTATATCTAAATCTTTGTTTAAACTACCATTTTTAAATAGCTCAATCCACTGAATTTTAGCAATTTTTGTAGCCAATTCGCGATATTCAGAAATTAACTCTTTTATTTTTTCTTGCTTTTTAAAATTAATAAAATGTTTTAAATTATAAGCTTTAATCATTTATATTCCAAATTATAGTTTTTTTGAATAAATATATGATATAAAAAATAGAATTAAAAGTAAATTTTATTCTATTCTATTTAATTATATTACTCTTGGTAATACTAACAGAAATAATTTATGAAATAGATGAATTTTGCAAATTATTTCAAATATAAAATATATATTATTTATTAGACTTTTTATAAAACTTAGACCATGAAACAAGTTCAGGGCGACAAAAACTCACATAAATAGCAATTCCGAACTTGTTTTCTAATATAATTTATTGGTTATGGAAAGAAGTCTAATGGGCTAAAAGCTTTTTGCTTCAACTTTAAAAATCGGTTGTAACTAACAAGCTATTTGAAGTAATATATTAAACTAAAATTAACTAACTCAATATTTTTTCTTATTACTATATTTCTTCTAAATTCTTTAAATCAAAATTTTTCAAAAAAAGGCTTTGCTGTAATACTTGCATTAATTTTTACTTTATCTGTATTCTCATTTTTAGCCATTTCTAAAATATAGTTTAAAAGTAGTTTTCCTATTCCAATATTTTGATATTTATAATGAACATAAAAACAATCAATATATCCATGATAATATTCACAAAATCCTACAACTTCATCTTCCAATATACAAAGATAAGGTTTTGATTTTTCAAATCTTTTTTCACAAGTTTTCAAATCATATTTTACTAACCAATCCCAACTCAATCGCTTTTTCTCTATTTTTAAATATTGCCATTGCTGTATTCATCTTATCAAATCCAAGTTTTGAATAAAAAGGTTCTTTACCAATATTTGCATAAAGGATTATTTTATTATGATTTTTTGAGAATTCTACAAGTTTATTTACTATCTCTTTCCCAATTCCAAAGCCTTGAAAATCAGGGTGAACAGCCACATCACAAATATATGAAGCATCTACACCATCAGCTAAAGCCCTCCCAACACCAATAAGCTTACTATCACTATATACAAAACATTTATATCTACTATTTTCAAAAACTATTTTTAAATCTTGTGGCTTTTTATCCCCTAATGGTGCAATTTTATAAAGGTTTGAGAGTTCGTCCCAATCTATTTTGCTTGAGTTATAAAACCATTGAAATTTTTCATTTGAGTTTTTCAGATATTCAAATTCATTCATCTCCACATTTATAAAACTATCAATCATAGTTCTGTAAATATTTTCAATAACTTCTTCATTTGCACCAGCTATTTTTGCTAGATTTTTTACTTTTGATATAACTTCTTCCACTCTTTTTGGTGCTTTTACATCGTTTGTATCTTTTTTAAATTTAACAGCTTGTTTGACAAAAACACCTCTTTGAGCGATAAGTGAAACAATTTGTTTATCAATACTATCAATATTTTCTCTCACCTCTTCTATTGAATGGCACTCTATATTTTGCATTTTTATCTACCATAATAAGCTATAACAGATGCTTTTTCCAAAGTATGAGAATTAATCATAAACCCTACAAGTGCAGGAGAAGCATTAATATCTAAGCCTAGTTTATCAACATCAAGAGCATATACTGTAAATATATATTTGTGTGCACCATGACCGATAGGTGGACAAGCACCACCATAACCTCTTTTACCAAAATCTGTAATACTTTGAATAGCAGTTTTTGGCATTATATTTAAACTTATATCACCACTGTTTTTTGCTAAAGAAGTTATATTTGAAGGTATATCAAATACTACCCAATGCCACCAACCACTTCCAGTAGGAGCATCTGGGTCATACATAGTTACAGCAAAACTTTTAGTTCCATTTGGAATATTTTCCCAAGCAAGTTTTGGTGAAATATTATCACCCTTACAACCAAAACCATTCAAAACTTGTTCATTTGCAAGTTGACCACTAATAACATCACTTTTCAAAGTAAATCCACCTGCTATCAATAAAGAACCAGACAAAAATAATCCAAAAATCAGTTTTTTCATTTAAATCTCCTTTTTGTTATTGTAACATTTAATAAAATATATTTCTATCAAATTTTATTTAATTTTTGTTATTTTTTTAGTTTGATGTTTTTTGGTTTTAAATTAATTTCTATATATTTCAAATTATCATAACCTATTTATTAAACTCTTTTTAGTTTAAGCAACTTTTTGAATTATCCTTTACTTTGAAATGACGAAGAGGTTGAAGCATTTTTCATCTCTTGTATTGTTAATTTATCTATTTCACTTCCTCTAACATTTAAATGTTCTATAATCATATCAAATCGCTCTTTTGGTAAATGTTGTCCCAATTTAATCTTACCTTTTATCTATAAATGTATTTTTTTATTCACAATTAAATTCAAGCAATCATCACAATCTTTCAAACTCTCCCAAAAAACTTTTTCCCAGTTATTGGCATTTTCACCATTTAATCCATCTAATTCGTAATCGATATTTTCTTTAAGCTTTTCAAGTGAAACACTTTTATCGTTATATCTATTTTTAAATCTTAAGAATTTTTCTTTTAGTATTTGCTCCATGTATCTAGTTTGCAAATGCATAGCTTCAAAGTGATTTTTCATCACTGTATATTCATAAGGCATTGTTGTTGATAAATTGTCGATGTAAAATGTAAAAGAAGGATATATGCTATTACTGCCTACTTCAATTTTACATTTTAAAAATTGTATATTTTTTATAAAATCATCAAAATAAGGATTAAAAAATTTTCGTTCACGGTTTAAATTTACTACATTATCACCTTTGTAAGTACTATTACAAATTGAACACACATATATCAAGTTTTGTATATAAATAGAAAATTCAGGATATTTTGCTCTTGGAAGAAAGTGATCAATATGACTTGGTTCGCTTATCCCACAATAAGGGCATTTTATTCCCGAGATTTCTTTTATTTTTTCTTTAATATTTTTAGTATCTTGACTTTCTGAATCATATAATCCAAATAAGCTTTTATAATCATCATTAGTTCGAATATAATTCGAGCAAGATATATTTTCTAATTTATTTTTGTTGTCTTCATACTCTTTAAACCTAGATTCTACATTTTTAACATCATTATGCTCCAACTTTAGATTGCTCTTGATACTACAATCTTGATTCAAAATTAATTTATAAAATTCATTTTTATCATATTTTATCGGAGTCAATTTTCTCATCTTTAACTACTCCAACTATTTTTACAATAGAGCAAAAAATCATAATTCAAAAAACTTTTGAATTTTTCTTCAAACTTTTCAAATGAGTCATACTCTTTTTTTACTTCTAAAAACCAATTTTCATACTGCTTTTCTTCTTTAAAAATATCATCAAATACATAGTTTGTTATGGTTCCAATATCTGCACCGAATGTTTTTATAGATGGGTTAGTTATCAAAGGTTGAGTACTTTCATCAAATTTAATTACATGTACAGAATTTTTAGGAACTTCCCTCGTTATAATCGCCGAATGTGTAGCTATAATAGCAAAAGACTCAAAATCATCTAATATTTCTTTTAAAATTCTCATAAAATCTACTTCCAAATTTGGATGCAGTGTATTTTCAGGCTCGTCAATCAATACTAGAGAATTAGCCTTAATGAGAGACAATAAATTGATAATAAAATCTGCAAATGTTTGTTGCCCAGAACTTAAAAATATTTGCCTGCCATTATTAAAGAAATGCAGTTCAGTTTCAAAATCATCAAATTGAATCTCTCTTGCATACCGTTTTTTGTCTGCCTCTTTTTGTACTAACAAATAATTACCAACAAAAGTAAAACCATTATTTGTATATTTTTGAACATGACTCATATTTTTGATTTTTAATCCAATAGCATCACATTCAAAGGCTTTTTTCAGATGTTCAAATACTTTATCCAAATAAATAACATCATCAATTTGAATTTCATTAGCAAGATTGTTTTTATCTTTTTTATAAATATCACAAAATGATTCAAACAGCCTTTTTCTTGGAACTTCTGATATATCATAGTTATTTAATTTATTTACTAAATCCTTTAATTGACTTTCGTCGAAAGAATCCAATTTTAAATCTTCTTTTTGTTTTCGATAGCCTATGTACTTGTATTCAATATCAAATTTTTCATCTTTTCTTGGAACAACAAAATTATCATGAGGATTGTAGGCGAACACTAATATGTGAGATAAAAAATTTGGATGTTTATCTTTTGCTACTCTATCTCTATATTTTTGATTATCAAGTAAATACTCAGATAAAGCTAATAAAGATTGAGATTTGCCACTTCCATTTTTACCAATTAAAACACTAATTCTACTTGGTAGCTCTTTTTGATTAAAATTAAAACTGTATAAATATTTTTTTTCATTCAGCTTAAATGTAAAATCAAAATCAAACCTATTTTTATCTAACACTTCACCAAATAAAAGTAGTTTTCCCTCTTCTAAAGCTTTTTTTGATGATTGGTCTCTACATAAGGAGATGTCAAAAGCTTCATGTTCTTTAAGATTTAAAAGCTCACTTGTAGGATTTTTTGATTCCAAATAAATCACATCATTTAAAACTTTCAATATTTCCAAATAGTCATCTGGAAATATTTTCTTTAGCTCTTCATAATCTTCACCGAGTGAAATAAAATTGACTTGTTTTGCAATTTCTTGAACCTCGATGCATTTATTATTATCTAAAATTTTCTCAAAACAACTTCCAGATGAAATTCCCTCAACTTGATTTTCTAATAAAATTTTTCTTGAAGATTCATAAACTTCTCCATTTTTATATATATGAACATGAAAACTTGTTTTATAACCATAGTCATCCCAATTATCAGGAGTCAAAATATAACAATCTCCTAAATCATTTGCAACTTTATTTCTGTTAGCATATTTAGAAAATACAACTTTCATAAAAACACCCCCCAACTAAAATTCAAACATTAATGAACTTAAATCTTTATATTTCCGAATCAATTAATTTTTTTAATCTCACTCCACCCTCTCACACTCCACCAAAAACTGCATTCCAACTCTTCCAATATTTTGAAGTTTGATATTTAACTTCTCATCAATAAACTCATCTTGAAAAAAGGCATGTTTTATCTCTAAAATGATTGGTTTGTATCTACCTTCCAAATCTACAAATTGTTTAAATTCACAAAATAGAGCCGAATGTATATTTTTTACAATTGGTGGGTAGTTTTCTAAAACTTTTTGCATTTTGATATTGTATTTATCGCATTCGCTAATATCTTTTGGCAACTCTTCGGCACTGTTTTTCAAATTATCTAAAAACTCTTTATGAGCGAAGTTTATTGTGCAAACTTTATGTTTTATGATATTTGCAAATGTATCTTTTGGTTCATCGCTATCTTCTTTGTTTGCGATTGAGACTATTACACAAGGGGGTTCGGTAGATATTGGAGCGAAGTAGCTAAATGGAGCTAAATTTATAACTCCATTCTCTTCTGTGCTTATCCAAGCGATTGGGCGAGGAAATATTGTATTACTCATAACTTTATATTTTCTATTTTCACTTAAGTTTGAGAAATCAAGTATCATGATAATCCATTTAAATTATTTTAATATTTTAGGAAATGTAATTCCTCTTTGATATTGATATTTTCCTTTTTTATCTTTGTAGCTGATTTCACAACTCTCATCACCTTGCAAAAACAGAACTTGTGCAATACCTTCGTTTGCATATATTTTTGCTGGAAGTGGTGTTGTATTTGATATTTCTATTGTAATATGTCCTTCAAACTCTGGCTCAAATGGTGTAACATTTACAATAATTCCACATCTTGCATAAGTGCTTTTTCCTAAACATATTGCTAACACATCTCGTGGTATTTTGAAATACTCAACGGTCCTTGCTAAAGCAAAAGAGTTTGGAGGAATAATACACTCATCTCCTACAAACTCCACTACATTTTTTTCATCAAAATTTTTTGGATCAACAAGAGTTGAGTTAATATTTGTAAATATTTTAAACTCATTACTAACTCTAATATCATAACCATAAGAGCTAAGTCCATAACTAACAACACCAACCCCAACTTGACCATCAAAAAATGGCTCTATCATAGCTTCATTTATCGCTTTTTCTTTTATCCATTTATCAGATTTTAATCCCATAATACCCCATTTAAAATATAATATTTTTATGCTTTTTATGTTATTATATCACACTTATCGTAAAATTAAAAAGGTGGAAATATCTATGGAATTTGAAAATATAAAAGAATTATTAAAGCTATTTGATGAGAGTAGTTTATCAAGTTTAAAACTAAAAAATGGTGAATTTTCAATTAATTTTGAAAAAGGAAGAGTTGAAAAAGAACAAGATTTATGTACAAACTATATCCAAACAGCTCCTCAAATTGAGCAAATAGTTGCACCTATTCAACAAAATGTGAAAGTTGAAGATAAAAAGTTGGTTGGCGAACAGATAAAATCGCCAATGGTTGGAACATTTTATAAATCACCATCACCTGAATCTGCTCCGTTTTTAAAAGTTGGAGATAAAGTAAAAAAAGGTTCGCCAATTTGCATTATTGAAGCTATGAAAATTATGAATGAAATTGAAGCTGAATTTGATTTTAAATTACTCGAAGTTTTAGTAGATGATGGACAACCTGTTGAATTTGATATGCCACTCTTTTTAATTGAGAGAGTATAAATATGGCTGAAATCAAGAGGGTTTTGATTGCAAATCGTGGAGAAATAGCACAAAGAGCAGTTAGAACAATTAAAGAGATGGGTAAAGAAGCGATAGTTGTATATTCAACTGCTGATAAAGATGCGAGTTATATAAAATCAGCTGATGGCTCTATCTGTATTGGAGGTGCAAAATCATCGCAAAGCTATTTAAATATTCCTGCAATTATTACAGCAGCTGAAATTAGTGAATCTGATGCGATATTCCCAGGATATGGTTTTTTAAGTGAAAACCAAAATTTTGTTGAAATTTGCACTCATCATGGTATAAAATTTATTGGACCAACCCCTTCAATTATGGCAACAATGGGAAATAAAAGCCGTGCAAAAGAGGTTATGAAAGAAGCTGGTGTGCCAATAATTCCAGGAAGTAGTGGAGCATTAATAAATGTAGATGATGCAAAAAGTAGAGCAAAAGAGATAGGTTATCCTGTAATACTAAAAGCTGCTGCTGGTGGTGGTGGAAGAGGAATGAGGGTTGTAGAACATGAAGATGGAATTGTAAATGCTTTTTTAGCAGCAGAGAGTGAGGCTATAAGTGCTTTTGGAAATGGTGCAATCTATATGGAAAAGTTTATTAAAAATCCAAGACATATAGAAGTTCAAATTTTAGGTGATACACATGGCAATGTAATTCATGTTGGTGAGCGAGATTGTTCAATGCAAAGAAGACATCAAAAGTTAATAGAAGAATCTCCTGCACTATTTTTAGATGAAAAAACAAGAGAAAAATTATTACAAACTGCTGTGAATGCTGCTAAGCACATTAAATATGAGGGTGCTGGAACTATTGAATTTTTGGTAGATGAAGATAGAAATTTCTATTTTATAGAGATGAATACAAGACTACAAGTAGAACATCCTGTTACAGAAATGGTAAGTGGGCTTGATATAATTGAGCAGATGATAAATATTGCTGAAGGCAAAGAGCTACCAAAACAGAGTGATATAAATTTAAAAGGTCATGCAATTGAGTGTAGAATAACTGCCGAAGACCCAAATAAATTTATTCCAAATGCTGGAAAAATAACAAAATGGATTATTGCTGGTGGAGTTAATGTAAGAGTTGATTCTCATGCTTATAGTGGATATAGTGTTCCACCTCATTATGATTCTATGATAGGAAAATTAATAGTTTATAGTGAAAATAGGGATAAAGCAATATCTAAAATGAAAAGAGCATTAAGTGAATTTGAAGTAGAAGGTATAAAAACTACAATTCCTTTTCATCAGAAAATGATGACAAATCCAGATTTTATAAACAACAAATACAATACAAGATATTTAGAAAGTTATTTGAAATAGTAGTTCCCCTCTTTAAAGAGGGGATAAAAGAGAATTAAAATTTATAAGTAGCTATAAATCTTAAATAATCGTCTGTATCTTTTTGAGAATCTTTATCGACATTTACATATGCTAAAAATAGTCCTAATTGACCAAAGCTTTTTGTAACAATTAAATTTGCTTCATTTACATCACCATTTGCTACATTATCATCAGAATACATACCATAAGTTAATGCTGTTTTATAACCTGCAAATGTTGCATCTCCACCAAGCATTACAGAAGATACTCCAGGTTTTCCAGCTACTGCACCATCACTTACGATTGAAGCTGTGAAAAGTTTTGTTTTATCACCTGTTGCAGTATTTTGGATATGTAAAACACCATCTTCACTTACATCAGAGTATGCTAAGAATGCTCCAAAGTTTTGATATTTTCCACTTGCTTTAAGTGCAAAAGCAGATGTAGAATCAATACTCGCTCCAGCCAATGCATCTACATTATCAGCAGGATTCATATCTGCATATTGAGCTTCAAATTTTGCAACTTTTGCATCATAAGTAGCATCTAACCATACAGCCCTTGCTGCATCAACTACATTGTAATACCAAAGACTTGCTGTAACTGGTGCAACTTCTTTTAGATTTACAACAGCCGCTGCTGCATATGCTCCATCGTTTCCACCAGTAGCACCTGCACCAAATGCTTTTGATACACCTGTATTAGCTGCACCATAATTTGCAAATTTTCCACCATTATTTACAACAGAAAATCCATCAGAGTTTCCATTTCCTTTTCCAACATATGCAAGAACTAAAGTTGTGTAAGGAATATCGCTATTTAATAATACTGCTGCATCAAATGTGTTTGGAGTTGCATTCCAAGATTCTGTGAAAGCTAATGGTGTATCAAGTTCTTGTCTTCCCACTTTTACAATAGTTTTTGGAGTAGCTTTAGCTATAATATAAGCCTCTCCCAACCAACTTTGAGAATCAATACTTTTTGCAACATCTTGAACTCTTTTGCCAGTAGCATCAACAGTGTATGCTCTACCACTTGCTACATTTGATACTACATCATTCTCTAATCCAAGAGTATCAAGCATATAAGCTTTTACACCTGTGCTTACATAGTCACCTAAATCAGCAGTAACACCAACAGCAGCTGAAGCATTTGCGATTGATGAAGACTTTCCAAAGAAATCATCATCTTTCATTCCTAAGTCACTTGTTTGATACCAAGCTTTTACAAACCCATCAACTTTTACATTTTTAATATTATCACTAACATCTGCCATTGCACTCGAAGCAAAAGCTATAGCACCAACTGTTGCTAAACTTAATTTTACAAACTTCATTCCCACTCCTTGCTTTTGTAATTTGAAACCAAATTGTAACTCACATACTTTTAATTAACACTTAATTAACACTTAATTAACACTTATGTATGCCCTTTAAATATTTTTACTCTCAATTTTGTAAAAAAAATTAAGATTATAATAAATGCTAATTAATTCATATTAATTATAGCCCAATAGTATATCTAATTTTTAAATAAAAAAATTTAAATCATGAAACAATGTTTAAATTTTTTAATAAGTTTTTTGCAATTTTTTGATAAAACTCTTTTTGAGTAGTGTTACCAAAAGCAACAGGAACTTTACCACTATCACTTAATTCTCTAATTTCAATATCCAAAGGTATCTCGCCTAAAAATGGTATATCATATTTGATGGCAACTCTTTTTCCTCCATCTTGTCCAAAAATATAATAAATATTTTTAGTATCAGGTGCTACAAAATAACTCATATTTTCAACTAAGCCACCAATTTTGACATTTATATCTTTGAACATCATAATAGCTCGACTTACATCATCTACTGCCACATCTTGAGGTGTTGTAACTATCAATGCTCCACTTAGTGGTAACTCTTGAGCCATAGTTAGCTGAACATCACCAGTACCTGGAGGCATATCTATAACTAAAAAGTCGAGTTCTCCCCAATCTACATCTTCTAAAAATTGAATTAATGCAGAAATAGCAACAGAACTTCTCCAAACAAGAGGAGTATCATATGATGGAGTTGTAAGTCCTACACTCATAATTTTTATTCCAAAGTTTTCTGATGGAACTATTTTATTATTATCATTCCATTTGAGTTTATCATCTCTTATATCTGTCATTCGTGGAACATCTGGTCCATAAACATCAGCATCTAATAAACCAACTTTGTATCCAAGTTGAGCTAATGCCACTGATAAATTTACAGATATAGTAGATTTTCCAACACCTCCTTTACCACTTGTAACAGCTATTACATATTTTGCATATTTTGCTCTATTATTTGGCTTATGTGTTGAACCATAATTGATAGATTTTTTATTTAAAAGTGCTTTATTTATAATATTTATATTTTTAAATAAATCTTTTAATATTAATACTATATTTTCTTCTACTATTTTAAATGCTTCTATATTTGAAATAGCTAAAGTTATGGTTAAAGAACCATCTTTAATATCTATTTCTTCTATAAGCTTAAGAGATACTATATCTTTATCTAAATTTGGATAATTAATAGCTTTCAATAAGTTTAATAACTCTATTTCTTCCATTTTTTAGTTACCTTTTATTAAATTTCTTTGTAAAAATAGAGTAAAAGCTCTACTTCTATTTATTAGCTTATCCAAAGCTAATGAACTACTTGGATAACTATCTTTTAACTCTTTATAAACAGCTACTCTTCTTTGAACAACATTGCTCAACTCTTTAAAAAATTCACTCTCTTTTTTACTCTCTTCAACTTGTCTAACTAAATGTTTTAGTATAAATACTCTACCTTTAGCATCATAAGAAAAACCTAAATTTTTAGCAATATCTTGCATATCTTGACTCGAAAAATATACTCCATTATAATAAACAGAGAGTATCTGTTCTACTAAAGGAAGTTCAGTTTTTTCACTAATTTCCATAATCTCAATCCTTAAAATTTTTTTGTGAGTGTTGAAATTATAAACAAAAACTTCTAATTTTTTAGTTTATTTATATAAATTTTTTTTATTTTAAGATAACTTAAGAAATTAATAAATATAATGTATCCTCTAAAAAGATAGTGTTAATGAGTTTTGTTAAAAGTGCTAATTTACAAAGGGAGATATGATGAGATTACTCAAAAGAGCAGGTTCAATACTCGCTCTATCTGCTGTTTTAGCTTTCGCTCAAAATGCGAATGATGTTCTGATATCCGCAGAAGAAGCAGTTAAACTGATTGGACAAGAAAATGTAGTTTTTGTATCTGGAGATAATGATGATGTTTTTGGATTAGGGCATATTAAAGGTTCTGTTGAAATGTATGCACACCATTTACACCACTCTGATATAAATGGAAGAATGAAATGTGCACCACTTTTTATGTGTGTTGATGAAGCCCAAGAACTTATAGGTAAAAAGGGAATAGATAATGATACTCTTGTAATTGCTTATGATGATTACAGAGGACCAAATGCAACGGGTGTATATGCATTTTTTAAATCATTTGGACATGAAAAAGTCAAAATACTAAATGGTGGAAGAGATGCAATGTATAAAATTGACCCTAATTGGGAGAGATATAAAGAGTTGCAAAAGCTAATAGCTGAAGGTAAAAAAAATAAAATGCCAGATGCTGAACTTGCAAAACTTGAAGAAGAGTCAAAATCTATTGAGCCAAAACTTTATGTTCAAAAAGGACATGAACATATTGAACATAAAAAACATTACAAAATTGACCCAAGCAAAATAGATTATGAATTGATAGCTGGTAAAGATGAGTTGCTAAAAGCGACACTTGATATTATGGCAAAAGGTAATGATTCTGAATATATAATTATTGATTCAAGAGGAATGCCTGAAGTATTGGGTGAGCGAAAACTTGATAATGTTGCAAGAGGTGGTCATATTCCTGGAGCAAAATTTATAGAGTGGTCAAACTTTACAGATATGGAAAACAAATTATCATTTAAAAAATTAGAAGAGTTACAAAAAGTATTTGACTCATATGGAATTACAAAAGATAAAAAGATTTATGCTTATTGTCATGTTGGTGCTGGTAGAAGTTCAGATATTATAGTTGCGCTAAAGCTACTTGGATATCAAAATGCAAAAGTTTATACTGGAAGTTGGGATGAGTGGGGCAATGATATGAACCTACCAATTAGAAGATAATTTAGGAGAAAAATTATGGTAAATCAAAAGAGAAGAGATTTCTTAAAGGCTTCATCTGCAACTGCTGCACTTGTTGCGGGACAAGGATACCTGTTTGCAAAAACAGATGTAGTAAGTATTGAAAATGGAAAAGAGAGTTATTCTAATGCATCATATACAGAAAAGATGTATAGAAACGAGTTCTCTTTTACATATGGTAAAAAAGAAGAACATGGATATGCTTATCACTGTGTAAATTGTCAAGGTAACTGTGCTTGGGAAATTTGGGCAAATAATGGTGTTGTAACAAGAGAAAATCAATCAGCTAAATACCCAGTTCTAAATGCAAAAATTCCAGATTTTAATCCTCGAGGCTGTAATAAGGGTGTTCAACACTCTCAAATTATGTATGAAAAAGATAGAGTTTTATACCCTATGAAGAGAGTTGGTAAAAGAGGTGAAGGAAAATGGAAAAGAGTATCGTGGGATGAAGCAGCAACAGAAGTAGCACAACAGATATTTGATGTAATGACTGCTGAAAATAAAGGTCCTGGAAAACTACTTGTTCAAGCTGGAACAGGACTTTTAACTGAAGGTAGAAGAGGAGCTCCACTACGATTTTGCACACAGTTAGGAGCAGTTAGAACTTATCCAGCATCATACTTAGGCGATATGTTTTCAGGTGTTGCTGTTGCTTATGGTGAAGGAAATTTAGGTTGCACATACGATTTTATGTTCAATGTAGATGTAGCTGTTATGTGGGGAGCAAACCCATCTGTTAGTAGAATTCCAGATGCTCACTTTGTATGGGAAGGTAAATATAATGGTGCAAAAGTTATAGTTATTACTCCAGAATTTAATGCTTCAGCAAAATCAGCAGATGTTTGGATACCAATTAAGCCAGGAACTGATAATATTTTAGCTATGAGTGTTATGAATGTAATTATTAACCATAAATTATATAAACCAGAATTTATAAAAGTTTATACAGATTTACCATTTTTAGTTAGAGTAGATAATAAGAAATTAGTTAGACGAAGTGATGTTGAACACTCAAAAGATGGAAAACATGACCATCATTGGGAAGAAGAGTTTTACTGCTATAACTCAAAAACGAACTCAATTACTTTGATGCCTGGAAGTGAAGGAAGTAAAGATAAAACTTTAAGAATTAGTGATAAAAATATTGACCCAGTTTTAGAAGGTGCTTGGGAAATTTCATTATCAAATGGAGAAAAAGTAAAAGTTACTACTGTATTTGAAATGTTGAAAGCAGAAGCAAATAAGTTTTCTCCAGAAACAACACATAAAATCACAGGTGTTCATCCTGATACAGTTGTATCACTTGCAAAAGATATTTCAATTCCAAAAGTTGTAGAAATTACAACAGGATTTAGTTTAAATAAATATTATAACGGTGTCTTAAATCTATGGAATATCACATCATTATGTGGATTAACAGGCAGAATGGGACCTTATGGTGGAATAAATACAGAACATGAGTTTCAATTATCAGGACTTGAGGCACTGTCTGGATTTAGTGGAAAATATGCTGCGAGATTTGGCTCTGGATTTGTTGGTGATTTTGTGATGGGTAATGGAATGGATGCATTTAAAGATTACTTCTC
Source organism: Helicobacter cetorum (assembly GCA_022729755.1). GTDB lineage: Bacteria > Campylobacterota > Campylobacteria > Campylobacterales > BB28 > BB28. Next base: position 14,400 of record DZAZ01000025.1, read on the forward strand.
TGATAGTGATGTTAAAAGAGCTAATAATGGAATTAGCAAAGAGGAGTATATTCAAATTGCAGAAGCTATGCTAAAAGCTGGTGAAGATGGAAAAACTCCAAGAGTAAAAGCTCATTGGGCTCCAGAAGTTGGAGTTATAATTGCAGATTCGAGATTTAGAAGAACAAAAACTGCTCAATATAGAGATGCATTTTTAAAGAAAATGAAATATTTTGCTGTTGTAGATTTCAAAATGAGTGAAGCAGCAACATATGCTGATTTAATTCTTCCAGCAAAATCTCACTATGAAGTTTGGGACATAAGAAGTTCTCCTGGATATCATAGATTTACAAATTTAGCTCAACCAGTTGCAAACTTAAAACCAGTTGGTGAGGCAATGGATGAGTGGAGTATGTTTGCACTTATTGCTCAAAAAATCGAAGAGATTGCAAATAAACCTGAAAATTTAGCAAAAGCTAAAGTAAAAGATGATGCAAAATATGCAAAACCAGGTTTCCATGATTTAACAATATTCCATAAAGAATTTACAAATAAAGATGAAGAGTCTGAAATGGAAATGGAACCATATTTAGGCACTGATAAAATGGCTGTTCAGGTTGCACTTGAAAAATGTGCTCAATATGAGCCTTGGACAATTGAGAAAATGTATAATGCTGGTGGCTATTTACAACTCAATGAAAAAGCTGCTAATAATTCACCATTATATGCAGATAGACCATTTAACTCAAATGAAAATCATCTATTTAAATTCAAGCCATTTGAAACATTGAGTGGAAGACAAACTTTTTATGTAGATCATGATTTGTGGATTAAATTGGGAGCAAATACTAATACAGGTAGAGAAGGAATTAGTACAAATACAGAAAGATATCCATTTACAGTAATGACTCCACATGCAAGATGGGGAATTCACTCAAATTACAGAACAAGTAAAACACTACTTAGATTACAAAGAGGTGTTCCATATGTAGCTGTAAATAGAGAAGTAGCAAAAATTAAAAAAATTAAAGATGGTGATACTATTAGAATTTATAATAAACTTGGTGAATTCTATGCAATGGCAAAAGTATCAAGTTCTGCTCCACATGATTCAATTGTATTAGAACATGGTTGGGAACCATATCAATATAAAAAATTAAAAGGTCATAACGAAGTTGTGCCTGTATCTTTAAATCTTTTAGAACTATCTGATGGTTGGGGACACTTAAAGTTTGGTGCTTTATGGGATGGAAATCAATATGCATATGATGGCAAAGTAAATTTTGAAAAAGCTTAATTAGGAGAGCATAATGTCAAATAGACAATTAGCAATGGTAATGGATTTAAACAAGTGTATTGGCTGTCAAACTTGTACAGTAGCTTGTAAAACACAATGGACAAATAGAAGCGGCAGAGATTATATGTATTGGAATAATGTCGAAACATATCCTGGTGCTGGTTATCCAAAAAATTGGCAAGAGTTAGGTGGTGGATTTGATGAGAGTGGAAATCTAAAACAAGGTGTAGTTCCTGCAATTGAAAGTAATTATGGAACACCTTGGGATTATAATCACGATGAGCTTGCAAATGGGGCTCAACTTGTGCCACACATCGACCCAAAATGGGGTCCAAATTGGGATGAAGATGAAGGATTAGGAAACTTTCCTAATGATAATTACTTCTTTTATATTCCAAGAATTTGTAATCACTGCACAAATCCAGGTTGTTTAGCATCTTGTCCAAGAGATGCTATTTTTAAAAGAGAGCAAGATGGAGTTGTTTTGGTTGATTTAGATAGATGTCAAGGATATAGATACTGTATCGCGGGGTGTCCTTATAAAAAAATATATTTCAATCCAAAAATTTCAAAAAGTGAAAAATGTATTTTATGTTTTCCACGAGTTGAAAAAGGGTTACCACCAGCTTGTTCGCAACAATGTGTTGGAAGAATTAGAATGGTTGGTTTCTTAGATGATGAAAATTCTCAAGTTTATAAACTTGTGCATAAATATAAGGTTGCTATTCCTCTAAGACCAGATTATGGAACACAGCCAAATATATATTATGTACCACCAACAGAGTCTCCAGCAAAATATGATGCAAATGGGAAATTGATTGAAGGTAGCACGAGAATTCCTCCAGAAGAGCTTGAAAAACTATTTGGAAAAGAGGTTCATCAAGCAGTAGCTACGATAAAAGCTGAAATGAAAAAAAGAAAAGAGAGTGGAGAGAGTGAGTTATTAGATTTATTAATTGGTTATAAACATTCTGATATGTTTAGACTTGATAATGGATATTATCAAGATATTGCCAATAAATCAGGAAATATATTAAAACCAGTAGATGATAGATATAGTGCTGGAAAAAATACAAAGATTTCTAACTTTAAGGTATTATCATGAAAAAAGTATCTTTAACACTATTAGCAGGATTAATCACAACTGCTTTTGCAACTGATTATATACCAGCAGTTCATACAAAAGCAAAAATAGACTCTATTGGTGCAAAATCTGAATTATGGACAAATGTAAAGTTTGTAGATATTGAGTTATATCCACAAACAACAATAAAATTTAATGATAAAGCTGTTGATAACAGTAGTGCAAAGGCTATTAAAGCTAAAGTTGGTGCTTTATATGATGGCGAAAATGTGGCATTTAAACTTATTTGGCCAGATGCAACAGAGAGTATTCAAAAAGGTTATAGTTCTACAAATTATGGAGATGGTTTTGCTGTGCAGTTTCCTTTGAATTTTACAAATCCAGCACAACTTCCATATATAGGTATGGGAAGTGAAGGAAGACCAGTTGCAGTTTTTTTAAAAAAAGCAGTAGAAAAGTTTTATGAACCAGATGGAAAAGGTGAAGTTTATCATCAACAAGCAAATCAAAATAAAAATTTATTTGGAAAAGAGTTAGAAGAGTATAATAAAGGGATTGCTCTTTTAGCAAATACAAAATATGAGAAGGCTTTTATAGCAGAAGGTTTTAGAAGTACAACTGAAATAAAAGATGGTTCTACAACTTTTAAAATGGATATGGGTTATTCTAATAAAAATTGGAGTGGAACTCTATCTAAATCACTAAAAGATAACTACTTAAATTTAAGTGGTTCAACTGTTCCTGTAGCATTTGCTGTATGGGATGGAGCTAAAAGTGGAAGAGATGGAGCTAAATTTTTATCAAGTTGGGTTGCTGTAAAAGTAACTAAAGACGATGATAGTTTAGCAAAATCTATTACAGAAACTCCAAAAGGTGATGTAAAAAAAGGTCATCAATTGGCAGTTGAGAATTGTGCATCTTGTCATAATTTTGCAGATAGTAAATCAGCACCAGAATATATGGCACCAAATTTAAATAATATTGGTGGATATTCTACAAGTGCATACTTAAAAGAATCGATTACTAATCCAAGTGCAGTAATTGTGCCAGGATACAATAGAAATGCACATCCAGCATATGAATGGTATATGCTAACAGATGGCAAAAGAGTATCTGCTATGCCTTCATATGATTGGTTAGCACCAGAGCAGTTGAATGATTTGGTTGCTTACCTTAAAACTCTAAAAGCAGGAGTCTCAAAATGAAAAAGTTACAACTTTTAATTACTTCAGCAATATTAGCAATTAGTGCAAATGCTACTGATATAGAGAAAAAAGGTTTTTTAACTACAAAATGGTGTGCTGAAAATGGTTATTTTGCAGATTGTAGATTAGAAACATTAGTTTGTAAAACTGGGGATTGTTATAAAACATTTGATATTGGGAATGAAAAAGCTCAAAAAGAAGAGTTAGTGCTATTTGTCCATAATGATGGTATTTATAATATTGACTCTTCAACTATGGATAGAACAGTATTTGATGCTGGAATGAATAGAAATGAGATAACAATTGTTGGAACTCTAAATAGTGAAACAAAAACAATCGTTGCAAAAGAGTTTAAAGCTCCACCTCCTCCATCAAAATCATTCTTTAAAGGTTGCTTATAATATTAGGATGGATTTTTCCTCCTAATATAAATTTTATTAAGGTTATTTATGAATAATAGTGTAAGGGTTTATATTTATGCTTTTTTATCAAAACTTTTTTCAAATATTTTAGATAAAAAAAGTATAGAGGATTTAAAAAATAATTTAGATTTTTTAGAAATGTTAGGAGATAGAGCTAAAAATTATATTTTAAATGCTCCAATTGAAGAGTTAGAGAGTGAATTAAATATAGATTTTAGCTCTCTATTTTTTGTAAATTCACAACCATTTGAAACAGCTATATTAGAAAATAGAGAAGAGGTTTTAGTTGGGCTTCAAAATCCTGTAATGCAATTTTATTATATGTGTGGATATGATATTAATTTATTAAAAACAGATATTCAAACACCAGACCATATTGCAATTGAGTTTGGCTTTATGCAAAATTTAGTTCAACAAAATTTGATTAAAAAACAGTATGAGTTTTTAAATGAGCATATTTTGGAGTGGGCAGTTCCATATTTAGTAGGAATTAAAGATATGGCTACTACACCATTTTATCAGGATGTTTTAGATTTTACAGTGGAATTTTTGATTGCTGATTTTGATTTTTTAACAAAGGAGTTAAAGAGTGGAATACAAACAGTATAGCTCTCTACTTACTCTTGACCAAATTAAATGTCTAAGAGGACAATATGCCAAAAATAGTTGTCAAAACTGTATTGATATTTGTCCAAATAGTACAATAACATTTAATCGAGGAAAACTTTTTTTAGAAAGTAATTGCATAAATTGTGCTATTTGTATTGGTGTGTGTCCAAGTGAGGCATTAAATTTAGATAGTTTTAGCCCTAATGAGTTTGTAATTAATTTTACAAAATCAAAAAGTAAAGAGTTATCTTGCAAAAGTAATAGTGCTTGTATTTCAAGTTTTGATAGCAAACATTTAATCTCTATGGTTTTAAAATCTAACTCTAATGTTGGAGTTGATTTAAGTAGCTGTTTAGAGTGTGATTTAAATAGAGATAATAAAGTACTAAATAGTATTAATATCAGAGTAAATGAATCAAATCTATTTTTGGAAAAACTGAATTTCAAATATAAGTTAGAGCCACTTTATTCAAAAGAGCTTAATAAAAGAGGTATATTTAAGAAACTATTTAATTCCATAAAAGAGATAAATAGAGTTTCAAATGATAAAAATTTTGATAGAGAAATTGAAGATAAAAGAGTTAAATTTATACCTATTAAACAGACAATATTTAGAAATGCTATTTTGGATAAGATTGACAATGATACATTAGATATTAATCTTAATACTCTGATTTTTTCTAAAAATATAGATTTTGATAGTTGTAATAATTGTAAAGAGTGTGTGGAGTTTTGTCCAACTGGTGCTTTATTTTATTCTGAAGATATGTTATCTATATATTTTCAAAGTTCTAAATGTATAGGCTGTGCAATATGTAATGATATTTGTAAAGAAAATTCTATTACAAATAGTGAAAATATAGATTTAGTTATGTTTGCTACAAACAGAGCAAAAGAGCTTATAAAACATAATTTAGTCATTTGCAAAGAGTGTAAAATACCATTTTCCTATAAAGGTGGAGATAAAATTTGTGAAAGATGTAGTAGTTTTCACAATGAGTTCAAAGATATGTTTAAACTTGCAACGGATTTGTAGAGTTTAAAAAACAACTCTACTTCCATCTTCTAATACAATAAGTTCGCTATTTAGCTCTCTTAATTCACTCTTAATTATTTCTTCATAAGATGGCTTAAGGTGATTTATATAAATTTTTACATTACTTCGTTTTAACTTTAACAACTCATCTTGCAATATTTTTGGTGTTAAATGTTTGCTATCTATTGCAAGTTTTTCAAATTTTGATGGAAATGACACCTCTATAATAAGAGCTTTTATACTCAAATCACTGTTTAAATGTTCCCAAATATTATTGCAAATGTGTGTATCTGATGCAAATAGTAGTTTGCTACCATCTTTTTCTATTATATAACCACAACTTGGAACAGTATGATTTGTCATAATCGGAGTAAGATGTATATTTCCAAAAGAGTATGTTGTATTAAACTCTATCTCATTTAAAATCATAGATTTTTCACTTTTTCCAATTAACTGTATTTCGCTAAAATCAGGCCAAATATTCCAATTAATTATATGTCGCTTAATAGCATACAATGTATCTTTTAAACCATAAATATTGAGAGGCTTATCTCTTTTTTCAAAACAGCTATCTATTAAAAACGGAATATCTGCAATATGGTCTAAATGAGAATGAGTTAAAAAAATATTATTAATCTCCATTGCTTCAGCACCTAAAGCTTTTAATATATTACCAGCATCAATTACTATATCTTTTGAAATAAGTATAGATGTAGTTGATTGATGAATTCCCTTTCCGCCATATGCACCAAGTATTGTTATTTCAGCCAATTTCGCACCTTTATAAATTTTGCTAAATAGTAAGCAACAATTTTAAATTTAAAATTAAACTTAAACATATATATTTAAGTTTTCCAGAAAATAGAAAAAGAGACTTTAAAAATTCTACTAATCTTTTGGTAAAAATATCATTAATTATTGATTATCAATAGCTTTTATAAATTTATTGATAATAGTATGTTGTTCAAACTCAATTAATCTATCTTTAAATAACTTTTTATCAAAGTTTGTATTCATAATTTTATCCATAGCAGTTGTTAAAAATTGGCTACTATTAATAGGAGACAATATTCCAAACTCTGTAATCTCTAAGCTATCTTTTAACTCTAAATTGAAATCACTATTTGGTGATAAGATTTCTCTTGGACCACTTCTACAATCAGTTGATACTATTGGAATAGAACAAGCTAAAGCTTCTAAAAGCACATTTGGAAATCCTTCATGATTTGAGCTAAATACAAAAGCTTTAGATTTTGATAAATATTTATATGGATTTATTTCAGTTCCAATTAAAAAAACTCTATTTTCTAAATTTAAATCTCTAATTTGAGATAATAATTTATCTTTTAATACTCCATCTCCTATAACTATTAGTTGTGAATTTGGATTTTTAATTTTTGAAAATGCTTCTATTAAAAGTTTATGATTTTTACCCTCATCTAATCTTCCAATGGTTATAAAAGTGTATTTAGTAAAATCAAAATTTACATCTTCATGGCTTAGTTTATAAATTTTATCAATATTAATTGGATTATAAATATTAATAATTTTTTGCTTAATTTTAAAATTGACTCTTAAATCTTCGCCATTTCCTTTTGAATTTGCAATAATTAAATCTGCAAAGTTATAAAGCTTTTTAATTAGAAACTTATTAATTTTTGATTGAATATTATTATAACCATACTGCATAGATGGCATTGCTCTTTCACTAATAATAACTCTATTTTTCATTCCAAAAATTTTTGCCAACAGATTTATATAGTTTGGTCTATTCATAAAAGAGAGTGAAACATCAGAGTTAGCAACTATTTTTTTGTATTTAAATGCTAAAAAAGGGAGTTTTAAGAGTTTTAAAATAGGATTTTCATATGGATTTGATTTTTCAAGATAGCTAATTTTTATATTTTTTGGAATATCATAAAAAATTATATCACTCATCAAAACTAACTCTAACTCATATATATCTTTTAATTCATTTAATAATATAGATACAACTCGCTCTGCTCCACCACTTCCAAGCGAATATATTAAAATTGATACTCTTTTTTTCAAGCTATATCACCACTCTCTTAATAGTTGGAGATAGTTTTACCAATATATCATAACTAATTGTATCAAACTCTTTTGCTAAGTCTCTTACATCATCAAATAGACACACTCTTTCTTCATTTGATTTAATACTAAAACTATCCATTGAAACTCGACCTAAAATTTCTAAACCATTTTTTAAAAAAATTTTCTTTCGCTCATTTACTCTAAAAAATCCATCTCCATAACCAATATCATAGTTAGATATAGTCGAATTAATATCTAACTTATAAGCACCACCATAACCAACTTTGCTACCAGCTTTTAACTCTCTTGATGATATTTTTTCAGCCCAAAGCGATAATACAGGTTTTAGCTCTATATCTTTAAATAGATAATCATTTTCTAAATATCCATAAGTTGCAATTCCAACTCTTACAAAATCATCTTCGATTGTTTTTAATCTAAAAAGCGAACTTGAGTTACAAGAGTGAAAAGCTATATTATTAAAATTTACTTTTATTTTCTCTTTTGCATTTTTAAAATTTTCCATCTGCCAAAATAACTCACTGCTTAACTCATCTCCACTTCTAAAATGTGTAAAAAATCCAACTAAATTCAACTCTTTTAATTTAATAATAGAAATAGCTTCATCTAATTCATCTATTCCTATTCCACTTCTGTGCATTCCACTATCAAATTTAAGATGAATTTTGATATTTTTATCAATTTTTCTTAACTGTTCTATTGAATTAATTGCAACTTCAAATTTAGATGAAGTAACATTTATATCTGCTAATATAACTATATTTTCAAATAAATTTTCTACTATTTTTGCTTCAAAAGAGTTTCTAACAATAGCTCTTTTTATTCCAAATTTATTTGCAATTTTTGCAATTTCAACTATACCATGTCCATAAGCATTATCTTTTAAAACAACAGCAATTTTTGTTTTATCAACTCTTTTGCAAATCTGATTTAAATTAAAAATATAGTTATCTCTATTTATTAATATGAATGACACTAAATTCCCTTAATTGATTTTTAATAAAGTTATTTCTGATGGTGCTAAAAGTCTCATATTTGGTCCCCAATGACCTGTTCCATTACTGACATATATATTATCTGTTTCTAATTTTATCAAAATATAATCCACTTACATAAAATTGTGCAACTGCTACCAAATAGTTAAATGGAAAAATTTGTCCCCCATGTGTATGTCCTGACAAAATTAGTGAAACATTAGCTTCTATCTCTCTTGATATTTTTGGTTGATGCGAGAGTAAAATAGTTGGAAGTGAGTTATCTATTTGAGAGAGAGATTTATTAATATCAGTTAAATATATATTATGTCTAAATGAGCTAATATCATGAATTCCTGCAAGATTAAAAGCACTATCAATAACTAAAGACTCATTTTCTAATACTCTAACTCCATTTGCTTTTAACTCTTTTATTATCTCTTTAATATTATGTAGATATTCATGGTTTCCTGTTACAAAAAATGTTGGTGCTTTTAAATCTTTTAATAACATCAAATCATTTACTACAAATTTCACTTTTTTATCAATCAAATCTCCCGTAATTACAACAATGTTAGGATTTAATTTATTAACTATTTTAACTATATCTTCTAACTCTTCTCTATCCATACTATGACCTAAATGTAGGTCTGTAAGTTGCACAATTTTATAGTTTGTTACATTAAAATCTTTAAGTTTTAAATCAACCTCTTTAATAGCTGGTTTTTGAAATCCATTTATAATTGGAATAAAAATATAGAGTGAAACTAAAGCTAAAAATATGTAATCAAAATTCTGTTTTAATCTATTGAAATATAGAATGTTTTTTAGTAAAAATGTTATTAAATGATAAGTTATAGAGCTAACAAAAAGTATAAATGTAATTCCAATTGAATATGATAAAAAATTAAGCTCAAAATAGCGAAACGATAGATTATAAAAAATTTCTATAACAAATAAAACTATCATAGCCTTTTTTAAAGTTGCTTTAGAACTATTTGAAATAGATAATCTTTTAATAAAAAATAGATAAATATATAAATTGGCTACAAATAAAATAGATGTAAATATTAAAAAAAAGAGACTAAAGTGCATATTTTATAAATTTCTCTTTGCTTCATCAGCTTCTTCTCGTAAATCAATCCATTTCAGTTTTGCTCCACCTAATATATGAAAATGTATATGAAATACCTCTTGACCACCATCTTTACCAATATTTGTAATTATTCTATAACCACTTTTATCAATTCCCATTTTTATTGCAACTTGTTGAATAAACTTTGTAGCTTTTCCCATAGTTTCACTATCTAAATGTTGAAAATCGCTAATATGCTTTTTGGGAATTACTAATAAATGAATTGGTGCTTTTGGATAAATATCATGAAAAGCTAAAAATTCATCATCTTCTAAAACTCTATTTGCTGGTATCTCATGATTTATGATTTTACAAAAAATGCAAGACATAAACTCTCCTTTTTTTTATTTTTGTGATTATAGCAAATAAGAGAAAAAATAGTAAAATATAACAACAAATTTGAGGATATATATATGCTTGATAGAGATTTTAGAAAAATTTTAGATATTTTACATAGTTATTTTATTGATATTATGAATATTAAAAATAGTGAAGATGTAATAGTTGCTCTTGCTAAAGTTAGTGATGAAATTGTATTAGCTGATAGATTTTCTTTATGGATGATAGATGAAATTCATGATGAGTTATATACAGTTGTATCTGAAGGTTTGAATGAGATTAGAATTCCTAAAGGTTTTGGAATTGTAGGTGAAGCTATTAAAAATAGTGAAATTATTATCTCAAATGATGTTCAAAATGACGAAAGATTTCACTCTGGTATAGATGAGCAAAGTGGTTATATAACTAAAAAAATGGTAGTTATGCCAATAAAAGACCATCTTGGATATACAATAGGAGCTGTTCAAGTTCTAAATAAAATAGATGGTAATGATTTTGATGATAGTGATGTAAAACTACTTCAAATAGTCGTGCAACACTCATTTTCTATATTAAATAGTATTAATTTAGAAAAAAAACTAAAAATGATATTTGATTATGCTGCTAAAGTTGCAAATGAGAAAGAGCGAGATAATCTTTTACCACTTTTAGCAGATATGGGAAGAGATTTATTAGATGCTCACAGAGCTACTCTTTGGCTATATGATGAAATAAATGATAATTTATGGACAAAAGTTGCTCATGGACTTGATAAAATATCTATTCCAATTAATAGAGGATTAGTTGGTGATGCTTTTATAAAAAATGAGACTCTTATTTGTAATAATCCATATTCTGACCCACGATTTAATCAAGATGTTGATAAAAAAAGTGGTTATAAAACAAAAAGTATTATAGCAAGTCCAATTAGAACAAGTGAAGGTAGTAAAATAGGGGTTATTCAATGTATCAATAAACTTACAGATGATAGTAATTTCTCACAAAATGATTATGAAAAAATTAGATTAATTGAGTTATATACAGCAAATACTTTAGAAGTTTCAGCTTTGCAAAAAGAGATTGAAGATACTCAAAAAGAGATAATATTTACAATGGGAAGTGCAGGAGAGTTTAGGTCAAAAGAGACTGGAAATCATGTTAAAAGAGTTGCTGAATATTCTAAAATTTTGGCAAAACATTATGGTTTAAGTAGTGATGAGGTGGAGTTAATAAAACTTGCATCGCCAATGCATGATATTGGAAAAATTGCAATTCCAGATGAAATACTTAAAAAACCAGCAAAATTGACAATTGAAGAGTTTGAAATTATGAAAACACATGCATTAATGGGTTATGAAATTCTGAAAT
>DZAZ01000086.1 GCA_022729755.1 Helicobacter cetorum
ATATTCCCAATGCAAATTTAGGGAAATATTACCACGAAATAGAATTTATTTTGTTTACCTTTTGTGTAACTAAAATTACTGTTTCGGCAATTATAGTTACACAAAAGGTAAACAAAAAATAATTCTAAAATATTGATTAAAAAAAAAATAACTCACAAAGCAAGCTAAAAACCTATTTTAATACATTTTGCATCTATTGAATTATGTTTCGTGGCAATACTCCCAATGCAGATTTAGGAAAATATTACCACGAAATAAAATTTATTTATTACCTTTCGTTTAACCATTTTCAATATTTTCTTACTGGGTTTGTTAAACAAAAGGTAATTATAAAATTTGATTTTTGTTAAATATAATTTCTTCATCTTCATCAATTAATAAACCAAGTTCACTATCATATTTTTTCATTATTACTTTAACAAAATATTCTTTTAGTATTGTTTTGTCTTTAAGAATTTCAACAACAGTTTTTTCGTCACTAATTGAATTTTTATGAATTAAAGTAAGAAATCTTTTTTCCGAAATCTGCACTTTCAAACTTTCTGCTTTTACAAACTTATTTTCACTTAAAAGTTTCTCATATTCTGATAAAGATTTAACAGGCAGAACTTTAATGCCGTCAAATTGTCTATAAAAATCTTCTTCTCTTTTTATATTGTAAATGAATGGTTTTAATTCATTTTCAACCGAAAATTTTAAAAGATTGTAAATATTGTCAAAATCTTCTTTGTCTTTTTTATCCCATTCCGAATAAACAAAATCAATCATTTCTTGCAAATTTGCTTCTTGAATTTCGCCGTTGTTTATATTTTGCCGTTCTTTTAAAACTTGAATAGTTCTTAATATAACATTCTCATTTCGATAAATAAATTTATCGGCTTTATTTCTTTCTTCAAAAACAAAACAATCACAAATTCCTTTTTCTCGTTTTCTATTTACACGACCAAATCTTTGAATTAAAGCATCTAATGGTGCAGGTTCGCTATAAATTAAATCGAAATCAATATCTAAACTTACTTCAATTGCCTGTGTACCAACTAATAATTTTACTTTTTCACTAAACAGCTCATTCTCTTTTTTGTTTCTATCATTTGCATTAAACGAGCTATGTAATAGAACTTTGTTTTGAGAATTTAAACTTTTATAAATAAATTGAGCTTGTTTTACTGTATTACAAACTATTAAAACTTTTTTATTTTCATTTAATTTATGTTGAATTTCTTCAATATTATTTTCAATCAATCCTGATTTTATAATTATTCTATGTCGCTTAAATTGTTGATAAAGTCCGTTATTTGCATTAATTGAATTATAATTTCCCAAAACTTTTTCAATTTCTTTTCTTAAAAATTTTGGCAAAGTTGCTGTCATTACAAAAACACTTACATTGAAATTTTTAATTGCAAATTCAATTAAAACAATGATTTGTGCAAAAACTTTTGGATTATAAGCATGAATTTCATCAAAAATAAAATATCCGCCTAACCATTCAAATAAACCTTTTTCAAAACCTTTTAGTCCAAAAATATTTTTCAAAAGTTGAAAAGGAGTAACAACTTTTAAGGGTGTAACTAAATTTTTAAATTCTTCAATTATTTGTTTTTTCTTGTCTTCGTCAATAAAATCGTCATCTTTAAATTTACTTTCCAAAAATTCAGGTAGTTTACCATGTATTAAACCGATTTTTTCAGGTATTTTTTCATTAAATCTTTCATACATGGCATTTATAGATGCAGTAAAAGGTAAAATATAATAAATTCTACCATTGCCTTTTGTTTTAATCTGATTTTGAAGCCAAAGCAAAGAAGTTTCAGTTTTACCTGAGCCGGTTGGTGCAGTCAGAATAGCATTTCCAGAAATTGATAATGCTATTTTCTGATGTTCATAAAACTCAAATTTTGAATTGTAAAGAAAGTCAAAATCAGAATTTTCAATTTTTTTTATTTCAGTAATACCCGCAGAAGCTAAATGGTCGCATTGTTTAAAAGCACCTGATAATTTGAGCAAATCAATAGATATTATTTTGTTTTTTTTATACTCAATTAATCTTTTTATCGGATTTTTTAAAACAAATTTTGAAAAAGAAAGTTCGTATAACTTTAAAAATGAACTAATTTCATTAATATTGATATTTTTTTTGAATTCATCTTCGTAAGTTACAATATTTTCAATTCCATCTAATTCTAATCCAAAACTTTCATTATTATTTCCATATTCGTTTAATTTTTTTATTAGAGTTTCAATATCTTTATGATGTCCGGCAACAGTCAGATATATAAGTTCTTTATTTTCAATGTCCAAATTATCAATAAATGGAAGAGAGAACAATTCATGTCGTTGAAAATTCCAGTTTTCTTTTTCTTTTTTTAATAGTTTTTGAAATTCCTGATGTGCTTTTCCTAAATCATGACAAATAATTACAATTCTTAGATTTTTATAAAAATTATCATCAATCTGAAAACAATTTTTTATTTTATCCAAGATTAATAAAGCATCATTAACATGGCTTTGTAATGTAACTTTCGGATTTGATTTTGCTAAAATTTCCATGATTTATATAATTTCATGCCTCTATTATTACCATATTTTCATACCTACGGTATTTTTAATTGTATTTTACTTTGCATATTACCAAAATGTTATACCTACGGCATTATTTTTTACACCGTAGGTGTATAATTATGGTAAAAACAAAACCTGATAAAATAAAAACACCGTAGGTGTGAAAAAAATTAATCATAAAACTCAAAAACATAGTTTTCTTCAAATTTTATCTCAAATTTTTTCAATAAATTCATATATTCATCTTTAAAAGGTTTCTTTGCATGATGTTTTTCTTGTTTCATAATGTATTTTATAACATTATCGCGTTGTGAGCGAGAATAAGAAAAAGCACCATAGCCTTCTTGCCAATTAAAATGCCCTTTTACAAGTTTATTTTCATTAATCCATTTTGACGAATTATTTTTTACATCTCTCATTATATCTGATATTGAAACAGTTGGATGTAATTCAAAAAAAATATGAACATGGTCTTTATAGCCATTTACAGCCAATGGAAAATGTTTTTTATTCACTAATATTCCTGATATATATTTGAATAAATCGCTTCTTAAATTATCTGCCAAAATATTTTCTCTCCCTTTTACTGCGAAAACCCCATGAATATTAATTTGGGTATATGTATTTGCCATTTTTTTATACGATTATTTTAGCTACCATAACTTTATGCCTACGGCATTATTTTTATTGATTTTTACACCGTAGGTGTTTTATTATGGTAAAAAAACAAACTAGACCATATAAAAACACCTTAGGTGTGAAAAAAAATTAAAAATTCAATTCATGAAAATAAATATCAATTTCTTTTTCATTGATAGTATCAGTATAGGTTTTAATACTTGCTTTTGTTTTACCTGAAAAACATGAAATTATAGTAAAGGCTTCTGTTCCAATATTATTTCTTGGAATTGTATCAGTAAAATATTTAGGCAAAGCTTGAATTTCGCCTGCTAAATAATTTCCTGCAAAAGGAATAATTTGTCCTTTTAAATTTTCAGGTGAATTATTTCCTACAAGTTCAACGTCTTCAATACTTTCTACCGTTGCCAAGTCGTTACTTCTCCCAAGAAGTAATTGATAAACAGGTTTCCTCAAATATTCTATAATTTCATTATTTGTCAAATAAATATACAAACTACAATTAAATAAAAATTCCCGATTTATTACATTTGATTTTACATTATTAGAAGGATAAGTTTGCTTTGTACCTGTTAACTCAATCTGATAAATTGTTTCTAAATCAACTGTTTTTGCTTCATATTCAAAGTAATAACCTATTTTATCATTTTTGTAATTCATATATTTGCCTGATGCCGCATTTATTAACCCTAATACCGTACTAATCGGCGGTACTTCAAGCGTCGGCTGAAACCCTGAAATTAAATTCGGATAACGAAAACTTGAAGTCCACGAAGTTATTTTTATACGGTAAGCTTTCATACTATTCAATTTGATTTTCTATTTGTTTGCAATAGCTCTCAATAGCTTCATTTACCGATTTTAATTCAATTAAATCTTTAAATTCGGTTTCCAAATTTTTTAATTCTTCGTTTTTATCATCAAAAAATCCTGCTCTTTTTCCGATATAAATTTTACCTTCAAAATCGGATTGATAATCTTTTATAATTTCTTTTAATGCTTCAATATTTAATAATACATTATCATTTTCATCACCGTAATTTGTTGCAACGTGTGAAAATGGATGATTTCCTGTTTTGGTAGTAGCAAGTATTATAAATTTTGGTGTTACATCGCCCATATTACTTGTTTGCATTGCACCACCAGAAATATTTTTTAATGCAAGAATTGTATCTTTTGCACGTTTCAATCGGATTTCTCTATCCAAACGTATTAATTTTAGTGCTTTACCTTTATCATCTTTCATGTAATTATCGTCAATTTCAACAGCTCCTTTTTCTAAGGCATCTTTTTTTAAATTATCCGACAAATTTACAAATCCCGTTTTATTGTAATTCGAAAAAGTTCCGACCATTGCCAAATCTAAACTAAACATTCCTTTCATGATTGCAGAGTATTCTTGTTTGCCGTAAGGAACTGGTACTCCATCGTGTCTGGACATACTTGAAAAATTTTCAACAGGTCTTGTTGAACTTACAGATATTATAGCAGAATTTTTAAGTGGAGACACTCTTGTAACAGTAACATCTGTTTTTTTATCTTTACCTTTTTTATCTTTAACAATATTTCCTGCATCGTCAACTACATCGTCTTTTGCTGCTTTCATATAACCAAATACATCATCATCGGCATATTTAATTGGATTACAACTTGTAAAAGCTTGATTTTTATTTTCTAATTTTATAATTGGTGACATTTCCCAATTTAAGTTTTTTTGCAAACTTTCGCGCCACCAATATCTCCATGCTTGACCTGATACATAAACAAATGTTCTACCATTTTTATAAATTTTTTTTGTTTCTGTAACATTGTCATAATTATTTGTTTTCTTTGTCCCTGCATTATTTAATGCCACAACATCAACATCTAATAAAACAAAACCCTGAGTTTTTAAATTTTTCATATTATTATTTTAAAATTTGAATTATTCTGATTTTAAATATATTTCATGTAATTTTTGATAAATAGCTATTAATAAAACATCTCTAATTTCTCTGCTATTACTGCTATCTGAAAAAAGATATTCATTATAATCTTTTATTGTAATTAACGGCTTTTTATTTTCTTTTTCATAATTTTCTTTTACTAAATCTAAAAAAAAACGTCGTAATTCATTTGGCTTTTCTGATTGGTTTAAAATGTTCATAGCTTTTTTTATTTCATCTTCACTTTTATCATTTATAATAAAATCAGCTAATTCTGTTATTTTTTGAATTGTTTCTTTTTTCATTTTTGTTATATTTAATAAATAAATTTTTATAATATCAAAATGTATTTTATTTCCCTTTTCACTCCATTTAAGAAATTCAGGGATAATACTTTTTCCTTCTAATAAATTAGTTAAAATCGTGTTTGTCCATAGTTTATAATCATTGTAATCAAAATATTCAAATTTATTCTTCTTTGTTAATTCAAATTTTTCATTTTCAATATTGTAAATTGCCTCACTATTTTTTGAATTATAATAATAAGAATTTAAAAATCTTTGCCAATCCTTTTTATAATTTAATTTATTACAAATTATATAAAACAAAAAAACAGTAGAAGGCAAATGGGAAATCTTCATTTCGGTTTTATCTTTAAAATTTGATGCTTGAAATAAAGTTAATGAAGCACTCACTTCTTTTT
Organism: Helicobacter cetorum; assembly: GCA_022729755.1. GTDB lineage: Bacteria > Campylobacterota > Campylobacteria > Campylobacterales > BB28 > BB28. The sequence continues at coordinate 5,830 of DZAZ01000086.1, forward strand.
CTACAATTTCATTTTTTTGATTAATCAATTTATTAATAAAATCAAAAAGAGCATTAGAAGGTTTATTAAATTCTGAACGTAATATTTCTGGCTGTAAATTACTGATATTTCTTAGGTTAGCAGAGCAATTTTCATAAACATAAAACTGTGAAAATTCAATGTTACTACTTTGAACGACAGCTATTTTACCTGAAAGTAATTGTGTTCCCAGTGGAATAAAAAACATTCTAATTAACACTTCTTTTGACAAAAATAAACCTTGCTGAAAGAAGTGGTGAAAATTAATAAATGCTCCAGAGCCTGAAAGAATTAAAGCTTCTCTTCCAGCCGAAAACAATTTTGTTTGCCTTCCGGTTATTCTACAATTTCCTTGAATATGTTCTTCTTTTTCTTCAATTAATGAATTAAATAGTTCTATAGTTCCCGTAATTTTGATTTCAGAAGTTTTGAATGCAGGATTTGTAATTTTTGAATTATTAAAAAATGTATGCAATTTCCCATCCCAGCCATTTACATAAATTTTAGTTACATATTCAATCAATTCATCAATATCTTTTTCGGGAAAACGCTCCCACAGGTATTGAATAACAAAACCACCTGTATCTGCAAATGGGTCGCCTGTTGATTTTGTTAGCCATTCATAATCTATTGTTTTGATTTTTTTATTCATAATAAAATGTCTTTATTGTGTTTTCTTTATTCTCTTCACGCTACAAATATAAAACTTCCAATTCAAAATTCCAAATTGAATTAGTTAAATAGCTTGAAATATTTCTTTTTTTTATTCTATATTAATTTGTATTTTTGTTATAAATTAATTTTGCAATAAAATAATCGTATCATAATGAAATTGAAATAATTGAATTAGTTAAATTTCAATCCTTAATCGAACCAGCTTGGACTTGCCCCGAATTTGTCGGGGCTTTTTTATTTTCCAAAACCAAATTCCAAAACAATAAAACAACCCACACAAACCCAATTTCCACAAAAAATAAAAAACCCACTCAGCACCCTCATACAAAAAAACAACCTCTCAAGCCACAACAAAGCAGCCATTTTTCTAAAAAATAAGAGGGAGTTTCTCTATCGAAAGTCCTGAATGAGTTTTTTATTCTACTAAAATATCCAGCAAATATAAACAACCCAAACCACAAAACCAAATAAAAATAAAAATAAAAAAATCAATC
>DZAZ01000026.1 GCA_022729755.1 Helicobacter cetorum
ATTTTTTCTTTTTTGTACCTCAACCAATGATAAATTGTACTTTGTAACAGGTGGAAGAGGCTCTTTTAATTGACACCCACTCATTAAAATCAGTATAAAAATAGAAGTTAGGATTTTGCTCATTTTCTCTCTCCTGGTCCAAATTTTACATCACTACTTTTAAATAGTAAATTAGTAGGATTTTTCTTTATCTCTTTGATTAAATCTTCAGCTTCATAACTTAAAAACTTCAGTTCAGTTAAAAGTTCATTTAATTTAAAAACACTCTCTTTTGACATCTCTTTTAAATTATAATCACCCCTATCTATGCTGGTTGAGAGTTTAAGCATTAATGATTGCGAACTTAATTTGAAACTATTAAACGTTTCATCAACCCCATTCATAGCTATATCAATATTAGAAAGTGTTTTAAGCATCGAATCTTCGACTTCAATCGCTTTTGCTAAAACTTTTGTAATATTTTCATCTTTATTTTTTAAATTTGTCGTAATTGTTTCTAAATTAGCCAAAAAATACTCAAAATTTTGTATATTTTTTTCACTCAAAAGTATATTAAATTTGTCTAAAATAAAATCAATTTTTTCAGTTATATTTGTAGCTGAAGTTTCAAGTTTACTAAATAGAGATTTATCGGATTTTATGGTAGCTATTTCATCATCTTTTTTTAAAAGTGGCGAAGTATGGGTTCCTCCACTTAATTCAATATAACTAAGTCCAGTTAAACCTTGCGATTTTATCACGGCTATATTATCTTCTTTGATTGGTGTATCTTTTTCTATTTTTATTAAAACTTCTATCTCTTCAGAGTTGTAAGAGTTTATTTTAATAGCATCGACAACTCCGACATTTATACCTCTAAATTTAACTGAAGATTCTTTGTATAATCCCGAAACTGAATCGCGAATATAAATCTTATAATAATCAAATGTCTCCTCTTTATAGCCATATTTTCCAAACCAAAAAATAAATACAACTAATGCCACATTAAAAATAAGTACAAAAATCCCTACAATCGTATAATTAACTCTACTCTCCATAATCACTTCCCACTATTTAAATCAAACTCCAAAATAAAACTAGCGCCACCTAAAGTTTGCGAATCTTCGAGCTTTAAGCCAATATTTAAGCCTTCACTCAAAAGTTTTACAAAATGTAGCCCAACACCAGTTCCTTTTGCCGTTCTTGTCATATCATCATTCTCATCTTGTTCAAAAAGCCCAAATATTGCCTCTTTATTTTTAATCCCATTTCCATTATCTTCAACTTTTAGGATTAATTTATTTTTAATAATATCTATATTTGTTGAAATTTCAATCAAATTATTGCCATATTTTATAGCATTAGAGATTAAATTTGAAAGCAACTGTTTTAATCGATTTTTATCGCTAAAAATTTTTCTGTTTTTGTGGTTAAAATTATAGTTTACTTTAATACTCTCTTTTTCAATCAAACTTGCATATCGATGAATTATCTCATCTACACACTCACTTATGTCAAAATCATTGATTACAAAACTCATTTTATTAGCTTTTAATCTGGAAATATCAAGTATGCTATTTACAACTTCTAGCATATCGTGACCGTTTTCTCTGACTGTTTCTATCATTTCTACAACTTTAGAAATATCTTTTATTTCAGGTTTTTGTAAGCGTCTAATAGCAAATGAAGCAAAATTTATAATCGCATTTAATGGAGTTTTAAGCTCGTGAGTAAAAACTACTAAAAACGAATCTTTCGTTTTATGAAGTTCTTCTAAATGTTTTTTTTCAGTCTCTTTCTCTTTCTCTTTTTGTTCTAACAATTCTCGCCCAACTTTTACAAAATCTGTTACATCTTGTCTAATTGAGATAAATTCCTTAATTTCACCATTTTTATCTAAAATCGGAGTAATTACAGTTTCAACAATATAAAAACCCCCATCTTTTTTTCTATTTTTAATTCTACCTCGCCATATTTTTTTTGATAAAATCGTTTCCCATAAATTTTTAAATGTTTCACATTTAGTCTCTGGATGTCTTACGATACTATGCGATTTACCAATTAATTCGGCTCTTTCATAACCTGAAACTGTGCAAAATAAATCATTTACATAAGTTATTTTTCCATTTAAATCAGCCTTTGAAACGATTGAACTTTCATCAATTGCATGTTTATACTCTTTTAAAATTTGTGTTTGTTCATTTAACTCTTTTTCAAACAAAAAATTTTTATGAATTATTTCAATAGTTTCTTTTAATTTTAGCCAATTTATCGGCTTTATTATATATTTATCTACATCTAACTCTATCGCTTTTAAAAAATAATCACTCGAATCAAAAGCCGTTGTCAAAATTATAGGCACTTTTATATTTAATGCTTTTATCTCTTCAATCATACATAAACCATCCATAATAGGCATCATAATATCACTAATAATTAAATCAATTTTAGATTGTTTAAAAATTTCAAGCCCAATTAATCCATTACTTGCAGTAAATATATTTTCTTGTTCAATAAGTTTTATTAAAATCCTAAAAGTGTGTTCTCTTATTAAATCATCATCTTCAACATATAAAATATTAAAATTTTGGATTTTATTTTGTGCCATTTTACCTCTTTTTTAGTTTTTCTAAAAGTTCAACAGTAAATTGTTTATAATTTTGCGCCCCTTTTGTTCGCTTATCTGATAAAACAACAGGTATTTTTGTCTCAAATTGTTTAGCCAAATTTATATCAATTCCAATAGGTGAGAAAATTTTATCTTTTCCAAAAGAGTTTTCAATTTTTTCTAAACTCTCCTTATGTTCGTTAATATGAGGATTGTACATAACTGGTAATATCCCAATTAATGGAGCTTTTTTGCCAATACTAAGCGACATTTGATAAATCGCTCGAAACATTTGTCCAACTCCAATTATTCCTAAATGATGAGGCACAACAGGAATTATAACTGTATCGCTAACTTCAAGTGCATTTTTTAAAAGCATATCGTAAGTTGGGGCTGTATCGATTATACAATAATCAAAAAACTCTTTTAATGCCTCTTTTTTAAAACGATTTTTAAGCACTCCACTCAACTCTGAATACTCATACACTTCAAAAAATTCAAGTGCTGGTGAAATTGTTAAATTCTCCATAACAGTTGGTCTAAAGCTTTCGCTTAAAGTTTTTCCCTCAAAAATAGAGTGCGCCCCACTCTCCTCAACAGGCATACTTCCAACCCCAAAACTAGAATGACCTTGAGTGTCAAAATCGATTAATAAAACAGAGTATTGTTTTGAGAGTTCAGTAGCTAAATTAACCGCAGTTGTGGACTTTGCACTTCCACCTTTTCTATTACTAATTAATATCGTTATCACTTAAATAAAATCCCTTTAGCATTTTTTGATAAGTTGTTATATTCTCATCAAAAATATAATCAGCTTCATACAAAGATTTATAAGCCACAATTATTTGTAAAATAATTGTGTGCAAATCTTTGCATTGACTAAAATCAAAAGTAACTTTTTGTGGAGCAATTAAATTTAAATGTTCCCGTAACTGCGATACTTCATTCTCATTTATAATTCCACTAAAAATAATACTATTTTCTTCATAAATAATTTCAGACATTATTTTTCCTTATAATTTTTACAATTATATTAAATTTTAACCACTTTTGCAACAATTGTAACTAATTATTCTTTCTAGCCCACTTATAAAATAATCTGATTGAATTTAAATCATTATGTATCTCTTTTTTATCTATCAGAAATTCACTTAAAATTTTGCCCAAAAATGGAGCTAAAACAAAACCTCTTCCTCCAACTCCATTTAAAATATATAAATTTTTATAATTAATAAAATCTTTTATTCTAACTCCATTTTTAATATAAGGATATTTATTTAAAGTTTCACTAGCATTTATAACTTCCCCAACTATGGGCATAAAATCAATCGAACCAGCCCTAACTCCACAAAACTCACTAATAATCTCTTCATTGCTAAAATTAAACATTTCTTTAGCTTCTTTAATTAATTTTAGTGAAACTTCTTTATTTACTTTTCCATCTGTTTTAAATCGCTCGTGAGTTGCACCAATTGAGACTAAATTATTATTTTTAGTTGTTGAAATAGAGAGATTTTTATGAATATTATAAGGAATTTTAGTTGTAGTTTTTATATCTATTTTTTGTCCAAAAACTGGGCGAAGTTTAATATATTCTAAATCTAAAATTTCTTCAAAACCTATTGTGAGAATTAAATTTTTAGCTTTAATTTCATTATCAATTAGCCAATAATCATCTATATATTTTATGTTTTTTACCTCTTTTTTTAAAAAATTTACATTTTGGCTCAATCTCAAACAGACCTCTTTTGGGGAAACTATCGCACCAATTTCAAAAAAAAATCCATCATCTTTTTTTGAATAATTAAATTTGATAAACTTTTCATACTCATCAAATTTTAAAATATCATTCTCATCTCTAGGAAGTTTTAAAAGCCCATTTTGAATAAAACTTTCAAGTTTTAAACTTTTATAAAAATCAACACTAAAAGGTAAAGCTTCATCAACTAAAAGTTTAATTTTATTGGTTTTACCAACTATTGGAGATAAAAAAGCCCCAGCTGAAGCACTTGCACCCTCGCAAATTCCATTTTTATCTATTAATAATATATTATTACCACTTAAAAAATGAGCTACACTACAACCACAAATACCTGCCCCAATTATCGCATATTCTACAAAATTCATTTTTTAATCTTTCATATTTTTTAAAATTGTAACACTAAAAAATAAAACTCTAATTTAATTCTATGGAACACCATTTGCAATATTAACTTGTGAAATAAATAAAAAAGGAGAACAAAATGTCAAGCTTAAGACAAATAGCATTTTATGGTAAAGGTGGGATTGGAAAATCTACAACTTCACAAAATACATTAGCGGCAATGTGTCACTATTTTGGTAAAAAAATCTTAATTGTTGGATGCGACCCAAAAGCAGACTCAACAAGATTAATTTTACACGAAAAAGCACAAAACACAATTATGCAACTTGCAAGCGAAGCTGGAACAGTTGAGGATTTAGAACTTGAAGATGTGTGCAAACCTGGAGCTGGTGAATTTCATCCAGATGATGAGACCGTAACTAAAGGTTATATTATGTGTACAGAAAGTGGTGGACCTGAACCTGGAGTTGGATGTGCAGGAAGAGGAGTTATTACAGCAATCAATTTTTTAGAAGAAGAGGGTGCTTATAACGAAGATTTAGATTTCGTTTCATACGATGTTTTGGGTGATGTTGTGTGTGGTGGATTTGCAATGCCAATTAGAGAAGGTAAAGCTCAAGAGATTTATATTGTAATGTCTGGTGAAATGATGGCTATGTATGCGGCTAATAACATTTCAAAAGGGATTTTAAAATATGCAAACACAGGTGGAGTTAGACTTGCAGGATTAATTTGTAATGCGAGAATGACCGACCGTGAGTATGATTTAGCGAAAAATTTAGCAAGTCAAATAGGTACTCAAATGATACATTTTGTTCCAAGAAGTAACCACGTTCAAAGAGCTGAACTTAGAAGAATGACTGTTGTTGAGTTTTCTCCAAATTCTGAACAAGCAATGGAATATAGAGAGTTAGCTAGAAAAATAATTGCAAATGATTTAAAAGTTATTCCAACTCCTCTTCATATGGATGACCTTGAAAATTTACTTATGGAATTTGGTTTAGAAGAAGAGGTTGAAGCTGATGCAATTGGTAAAAAAGCGGAAGAAGCTTAATTAACTTAATTAAAAAGTCAAAAAGGAGAATATTATGTTTGTATGTGGATACCATTTTCCTGCAAGTGAAGGAAATGATGTAGGTTTTGATAAAGTTGTTGCAAAAGTAAACGAAGGTGTTGGAGATGTTAGCTCTGTTAAAAGTATTATTGTAACTGGTGAAACTGCAAAAGGTGATGTAGTTGAAAGTTTTACGGTTGAGCCTGGAACATTTTTATTCACAGCTTTAATTGATTATTATAGAAAATCAGATGTACCTGAAAAAGATGGTTTTAAAATGATTTATTACACAAATAAGTATCAAATTAGCGAAATTTCAAAAACAATTGATGGAGAAAAAACAAAATCAATGTGTAAAAAATTTGATGATATGAATTTATATAGAATAAAAATAGCATAAATTTAGGGGCTTAAAAAAAGGAGAAAAACAGATGAATCCAAATTTAGAAAGCTTACAAAAAGAGGTAATAGAGGAAGTTCTTAACTCTTACCCTGAAAAACTTAGAAAAAATAGAGCTAAACATTTAGGTATCGATAGCCCTGAATCAGCAAAAGGTGCTTGTAATACAACTAGAAGCAATAAACAAACAGTTCCTGGTGTTATGTCACAACGAGGTTGTGCATATGCTGGAAGTAAGGGTGTTGTTTGGGGTCCAATTAAAGATATGATACATATTAGCCACGGTCCAATAGGTTGTGGACAATATAGCCGAGCTGGAAGAAGAAATTATTATATCGGTACAACTGGAGTTGACACATTTGTAACTATGAATTTTTCAACTGACTTTACTGAAAAAGATATAGTTTTTGGTGGAGATAAAAAGTTAAAAACTGCACTAGAAGAGATTGATATTTTATTTCCACTACATAATGGGATAAGTGTGCAAAGTGAGTGTCCAATCGGTTTAATTGGAGATGATATTCAAGCCGTTTCAAAAAAACACAATCAAGAAACAGGTGAGCCTGTAATTCCTGTAAGTTGTGAGGGTTTTAGGGGAGTGTCGCAAAGTTTAGGACACCATTTAGCAAATGATACTATTAGAGATTATGTTTTTACAGATAATTCATATAAAAAAGATTTTGAAGCTACACCTTATGATGTGGCAATCATTGGGGATTATAATATTGGTGGAGATGCTTGGAGTAGTAGAATTTTACTCGAAGAGATGGGACTTAGAGTAATCGCTCAATGGTCTGGAGATGCAAGTTATAAAGAGATGGCAATAGCTCCAAAAGCAAAATTAAATTTACTTCATTGTTATAGAAGTATGAATTACATTGCTAGACATATGGAGCAAGAGTACGGTATTCCGTGGATTGAATATAATTTCTTTGGACCTAGTAAAACTACTGAAAGTTTAAGAAAAATTGCATCTCAATTTGATGAGAGTATTCAAGCAAAATGTGAAGAAGTTATCGCAAAATATCAACCTATGATAGATGCAGTTATGGCTAAATATAAACCTCGACTTGAGGGCAAAAAAGTTATGCTTTATGTTGGAGGATTAAGACCTCGACACGTAATTGGAGCTTATGAAGACCTTGGAATGGAAATTGTTGGAACTGGATATGAGTTCGCTCACGGCGATGATTACCAAAGAACCAAAGAGGATTTGGAAAGAAGTACTTTAATTTATGATGATGTGAATGAGTATGAACTTGAAGCTTTTGTAAAAAAACTTAAACCTGACCTTGTTGCAAGTGGTGTAAAAGAGAAGTATGTTTTCCAAAAAATGGGCTTACCTTTTAGACAAATGCACTCGTGGGATTATAGTGGACCTTATCACGGATATGATGCTTTTGCTATTTTTGCAAAAGATATGGATTTGGCACTAAATTCTCCTGTGTGGGCTTACACAAAAGCTCCGTGGGAAACAAAAACAAAGGCGGTGTAATATGCAAAATGTAGAAAATATTGTAAATGGACAAAAACTATTTCAAAAACCAGAGTATCAAGAAGTTTTAAAAAATAAAAAACAGTTTGAGAGTTCTGAAGGGGCTGTAAATCCTGCTAAAGTTGTAGAAGTTGCAAAATGGATGCAAAGTTGGGAGTATAGAGAAAAGAATTTAGCAAGAGAAGCTATTACAGTAAATCCTGCTAAAGCTTGTCAACCTCTTGGTGCTGTTATGGCTGCACTTGGATTTGAAAACACTATGCCTTATGTTCACGGAAGTCACGGTTGTGTAGCTTATTTTAGAAGTTATTTTACAAGACACTTCAAGGAGCCAACTCCTTGTGTAAGCGATTCAATGAGTGAAAGTGCTGCCGTTTTTGGCGGTCTTTCTAATATGAAAGAGGGTTTATTAAATTGTAAAACTATGTATAAACCCGATATGATTGCTGTTTCGACTACTTGTATGGCTGAAGTTATTGGAGATGATTTACACGCTTTCACAATAGGAGCTAGGGCTGAAGCTGATGGTTTATTAGATGATACACTAATCCCATCAGCTCACACTCCTTCATTTGTTGGTAGCCATACTACGGGCTATGATAATATGATGAGAAGTATTTTAGAGCAATCAGTTCCTGAAGGTAGCGAAAAAGTTTTAGATAAAGATAGAATTAATATCATTCCAGGCTTTGAGCCATATCTTGGAAGTTTGAGAGAAGTTAAAAAAATAGCTTCAATGTTTAGCGATAAAATTGTAATGATAGGCGACCACGCTGACCAATGGGACACGCCCGCAGGTGAGTATAAAATGTTTAGCGGTGGAACTAGCTTAGCTGATTTAAAAACAGCTAGAAATGCAGGAACAACGATAAGTTTACAACAATACTCAACTATAAGTGTTGGAAAATTATGTAAAAATATTTGGAAACAAAAATATTTAACTCTAAATCCTATTGGTTTAGGTGGAACTGATGCATTTGTTATGGCTTTAAGCGAAATAACAGGCAAAGAAGTACCAAATGAACTTAAAATCCAAAGAGGAAGATTAGTCGATGCAATGCAAGATAGTTATCCTTATATGCACGGCAAAAAATTCGCACTTTGGGGTGACCCTGATTTTGTAATTGGACTTGTATCGTTTTTAGTTGAGATGGGAGCTGAACCAACTCACATACTTTGTAACAATGCACCAAAAAAGGGTTGGGAAGAAGATGTAAAAGCAATTTTGCAAAAATCTCCTGCAAAAGATATTTGCCAAATTTGGGCTGGAAAAGATTTATGGGCATTAAGAAGTATTTTATTTACTGAACCTGTGGATTTTATGATTGGAAATGTTTATGGTAAAGAGCTTTATCGAGATACGGGAATTCCACTTATTAGAATAGGTTTTCCAATATTTGATAGACACCATTTACACAGATACTCAATTAGTGGATATGAGGGTGCATTAAATATGCTAACTTGGATAACAAATGCAGTTTTAGATAAACTCGATGAAGAGACAAAAGATATCGCAAAAACTGATTACTTCTTTGATTGTGTAAGATAATCACTTCAAAAAGGGCTTAATGCCTTTTTTTCTGCACTTAATATTTTGGAGCAAATTATGATGAATATAGGTTTTGCAACTCAAAATGGCACAATGGAATATGCCCAAAAATTCAATAACTTTAAAGATTTTTATATAAATTATAATGATTTAATATTTTCAAAATTAGGACTTGGAACATTTAATAAAGAGCCATATAAAGAGGAAAATTATTTATTTGATTATGTAGATGCGACTAAAACAGCGATTGAAAATGGAATAAATTTTATAGATACAGCGATAAATTATAGATATCAACAAAGCGAAAAAGAGATAGGTTTAGCAATAAAACAATTAATAAAAGAGAATAAAGTAAAACGAGAAAATATAATTATAAGTTCAAAAGGTGGCTTTATTCCACTTGAATATCCATTTCCAAAAAATCCGTATCATTGGATTAATGATAATTTAATAGCGACTAAATTAGCGAATGAAGATGATATCGAACTTGACCAACACTGCATTAGCGAAAAATTTTTAGAATACTCAATCAATCAGAGTTTGCAAAATTTAAACTTAGAAACGATTGATATCTATTTTTTACATAATCCTGAAGTTCAACTTGGCAAAAAAACAAAAGAAGAGTTGTTAGAAGCAATTAAAAAAGCTTTTATTGTATTTGAAAAAGCGATAGTTGAGGGTAAAATTAAAAGTTACGGTATTGCTACTTGGAACGGTTTTATAAACGATAAAAATCATATTGAATATTTGAGTTTAAGCGATATTTACGATGTAGCTTTAAGTGTTGGTGGTGAAAATCATAACTTTAAATATATTCAAGTTCCATTTAATTTAGCAAAAACCCATATTTACACGATGCCAACTCAAACTCACAAAGATAAAAATTACACAATTTTACAATTAGCTAAATTATTAAACCTTGGAGTTATTAGCTCATCTTCACTTTTACAAATGAATTTATTTAAAAAATCATTCAATGCAAATGTGGGGTATATTTTGGATAAAGAGATGAATTTACAAAGTGATATTCAATTAGCACTGCAATTTGTTCGTTCAACTCCAAATATTGTCTCTTCGCTTTTTGCAACTAAAAATCCAAAACACTTAGAACATAACTTAGAAATAGCTAAAATCAAGTCAACTCATAGAAGTTTGTATGATTTACTTTATAAGGTGTAATTATGATTTATGATGTTTTAGTAGTTGGAAGTGGAATAGCTGGACTTATGTCGGCAATTGAGGCAAAAAGCAATGGCGAAAAAGTAGCAATAGTTACTAAAAATAATCCCCTAAAATCAAACTCTTTTATGGCAAGTGGTGGAATAAATGCCGTTTTATCAGATGAGCCAAAAGAGATTTCAAAGCACATTGAAGACACTATAAAAAGTGCAAAAGGTTTATGCGAAACTAAAACAGTCGAGTATATGTGTAATAATGCAAAAAGGCTTATTTATAAATTAAAAGAGTACGGAGTTGAGTTTGATTGCGATGAATTTGGCAATATAAAACAAAGAGCTTTTGGTGGAGGAAGTTCACAAAGAACTTGTTTTGTGGGCGATAAAACGGGAAGTGCAATAGTTTCAGCACTTTTAAAAAAAGCAAAACAGATGGAAATTGAATTTTTAATCAATAATTTTGCACTAAGAATAATCACTCATAAAAATCAAGTTTCAGCATTAGCAGTTTTGAGAAAAACAGATAGCAGTGTAGTTTTGTACCCCACAAAAGCTTTAATTTTAGCTGGAGGTGGATATGGTGGAATTTATAAAGCTCACTCTACAAATGCAGCCGATTACACGGGTGATACAATAGCACTAGCCCTAAAATCTGGACTTAGAGTTATTGATATGGAATTTGTACAATTTCATCCAACTGGCTTTGAAAAAAGTGGATATTTAGTAAGCGAAGCAGCAAGAGGCGAGGGCGGATATTTAATTAATAGCGATGGTGAGCGCTTTGTTGATGAGTTAGCAACTAGAGATATTGTTGCAAAAGAGGTTTATAAACAAATACAAAATAAAAAGAGAGTTTTTATAGATTTACGGCATTTAAGTGCAGAAAAAATTGAAGATAGATTGCCAAATTTATATAAATCGGCTCATATTCAAGCTGGAGTTGATATTAAAAATGAACTTTTACCGATTAAACCTGTTGCTCATTATAGTATGGGTGGAATTGAAGCAAATATGGTAAATACGGCAATAGATGGGGTTTTTGTGTGTGGTGAGAATAGTGCTAATATGGTTCACGGGGTAAATCGCCTTGGGGGTAATTCTTTGCTTGAAGGGGTTGTTTTTGGAGAATTAGCTGGAGTTAGGGCTTCAAATTTTGCCAAAAAAACACAACTTTTACCTATTGATTATAATCAGGTTATTCCAGATATCAGAATGATTGATAGATTGTTTGAGTATGAGACTACAAAAAATTTTAATGCACTTCGCACAAGTTTAGGCAATGTAATGTTTAATAAAGTTGGAATTATTAGAAATTATAAAGGACTTTATGAAGCACTTGATTATATAAAATATTTAAATGCACAAGCTATGAGTTTAAGTGTAGTTGATAAATCAAAAACTAATAATGTTGAAGTTAGTGCAATATTGGAGCTTAGAAATGCTTTGTTAATTTCTGAAGCGATAATTTTAAGTGCGATAAAAAGGGAAGAATCGCGAGGTTCACACCAAAGAAGCGATTTTGAAAATGAAGATGAAAAATTTAATAAACATATCGCTATCAGCCTAATAAACGGTAGGATTTTAAAAGAAGAGTTTAAAGTAAATAATCTTTTTTATAATATTTTGCAAATGTTAAAAATTAAAATCTAAAACATAAGCAAAACTTAATTGATTATTATCCTCTTTGTATAAATCGTTAAAATCATATTGAACTTTGAAACTGTTAAATTTATTAAATTTATAATTTAATAAAATATTAAACGATTCTGGAGTGAATGTAGTTAGGTTAGCTTTATTTGCTAAATTTTGCACATTAGAACCAATTAAAGTAGTCTCACTCCAAATTCTGTTATATCTAAGTCCAAAAATTAAATTTTTTAAAACTTCATAACTACTCTCTATATAAAAAGCATCTGTTGTTGCGACATACTCATTTTTTTGCAATCTATCCCTTAAATAGCCATCTTCTTTTTTGCGAAGATACTCACTTAAAATTTTAACTTTATCAAATTTATACTCTACTCCAGCACCGTAAAAATAGACATCTCCGCTAAAACAAAAGCTATCTATATCACTACAATCTATTTTATTATCTGATGAATGAGTGTGTGAGAGTTTTTGAGTATGAACTCTACCATTTGCTTCACTATCAAATGCAAAAATTCTAAAATCAAAATTGTGATTTTGAATATTTTTTTTGTAAGATAAATTTGCCAAAACCGCACCAAGTAAATATTTATCAGAATCTTTAGCTGGAAATTCATCGCCCGATAAATTTTCTAAGCTAAAATAAAAATCACTATAATTAGCACCAATTGCAAATCCCTCATCGTTTAAATCATCTGAAAAGAGTTTATAAAGCAATGGTTTATCTACAAAAGAGTCGTGTAAATGTTTATTTAAAAATGCGAAATTTGAGTAAAATTTACCCGCTTTAAAAGTAAAATTAAACTCATTTACATCTTTTAGATAATCTACAAAAAACTCTTCGATATATGTAGAATTTATTTTATGATTTGAGATTGCAAACTTAGATTTTAAATTTTTAGAAAACTCTTTATAAACTCCAAAACTTAAATGTCCTAACTCAAAATCTTCCTTAGCGATTTCAGACTCTTTATCTAATAAAATTCCTGCGATTTTATAATTTTGCAAATCATCATTAATAGTATATTTAGCCTCTAATCCAACCTCTACATCCATCAATTTATTATCTATATTATTATGATTGTGTTCTTCGTGTGCATACAAAGAGATAAAAAAGAGGAATAAAATAGCATATCTCATAAATTTAACCTTTAATTTTTAAATGGATTTGCAAATCGTGAATCATTTATAAACTCATAATCAGTTAGCGATTTTAAAAACTCAATAATATCAGCTTTTTCTTGTTCGGTTAAATTAATTTGTGTTATTAAATCACTCTTAAATGGATTGGCTCTTCCATCTCCACTAAATTCACCCTCACTTATAACTCTTCCACCATTTGCATAAAAATCAAGTACATCTTTTAAGCTTTTAAGTGAACCATCGTGCATATATGGAGCTGTTAATTCAATATTTCTTAAGCTTTGAGCTCTAAATTTTCCCATATCACTTCTCTTGCCAGTTACTCCAAAAATACCTGTGTTATTGCTTGGAAAGGCACCTGTTCCAGCTATATTAAAAAGCCCCGTATTGTGAAAAGGCATATCCACAAAATCAATTCCTTCATAAGCAACGGAGTCGCTAAAATTAAATCCACTATGACAATGAAAACATTCAGCTTTTTCACCAAAAAACAGGTTCATTCCTCTTTTTTGTGTTTCGCTTAGAGTATCTTCATTTGAATATATAAACTTATCATAAGCTGAATTTCCAGAAATTAAAACTCTTGTAAATGAAGCTAAAGCCTTTATCACATTATTTAGAGTAAATAAATTCTCCTCATTTGGATAAGCTTCTCTAAAAAGTTTTTGATAAAGTGGGTCGGTTGAAAGTCTTGCTAAAACCTCATCTTTATTAATTTCATTAATTCCAAGTTCAATTGGGTCATTACTAGTAAGAGGTCCTTCGAGTTGTTTTTCTATCGTAACTAAAGCTGGATTTGCCCAAGTTAAACTTGCAAAATATGCTGTATTTACCAAAGCTTGAGAACTTCGTGGGTGAATTTCTCCTGTTGAGCCAATTGCTCTATCTAATCCATCGCTAAAAGCTTTATTTTGCAAATGACAACTTTCACAAGATTGTTTTTGATTACCTGAAAGTTTTGTATCATAAAAAAGATGTCTTCCAAGTTCAACTTTTTCTTTTGTGATAGGATTATCTTTTGGCACAAGTGGAGTTGGAAACCCTTTTGGTAATTTCCAATCGTAAGTTTGTGCATTTATGCTTGTTTCTATGAGTTTAGTTTCTGAAGATTTACATCCACCAAAAAAAATTAAAGCTAATAAAAAAATTAAAATTTTCATTTAACATAAAACAGTTGTTGAGATTTACAATCATCGATACAAACACCTTTATTTAAGGCTAAATTACTAAATATAGCTGAACACTCTGGGTCGGTCTGTCCTGACATACAACCAACTGCACCACCACCATCATAATTTAAAACTGAATGTTTAACTAAAGAACCAAAATCAACTCCAATTGATTGAGTTTGAGCATTAAAAGTATCAAATTTCATATTTACTCTATTTGGTTCTGAACAATTTATATTATTTGTACTAACATTTCCCTCACAACCAGTTGAGCCTAAATGAAAATTCCAAATTGTGGTTAGTGTTCCATCAGCTTTAGTAATATTTGCTTCAGGTGCAAACTCTATTTTTGTAAACTTTCTTCCACTTTGCCAACTCCAATTCATTGGAATACTATTTAAAGGCGAAGGCATTGCATCTATATTTGTATGATTTATATTAAGTGGAACTCCAAGAGTAAAACTAATTCCTTTATAGTTTCTATTTTCAACTTTACCTACAACTTTTGCATTAGTTTCAGGCGTGTTGCCTCTATTAACACAACTACCTTTTGCATTTTCAAAGTCAAGCAGTGCTACATTTTGATATTGCCACTTTCCATCTTGAGTTAAATCAACCAAAACTTTATTATTATTCTCATCAATTAATGCAACTTCAGAAACATATACACGATAATCAGTAAAAACACCACTCATTGCATTTGAACCTAGTGCAGAATATCTATTTTCACAACTAAAATCAGCTCCATTGACAAGCCCTCTAAAATTGATTTGTATATCTTTTTTAGTTTGAGCAGTTGGTGTTGGTGTTGATTTAGTAGAAGAGCTACTTCCACCACCACAACCACTTAATAAAAGAGTTGCACCTATTATTGATACTGATAAGACATTTTTTAACATTTTAACTCCTAAAATTTTAATTTTTCTTGCTATTTTAGATAAATAGTGTTAATTTTATGTTAATATGATTATATTTCCCACTTTTGCATCATTTCAAGTGCTTTTTCATACTCAAACTCTTCAATAAAATTCTTAAAAATTTCAATTTCGTCACTATTTGCAAACTCTTTTAACTTTTCAAAAAATATTAATTTTTGATTTTGTTCTATTATATTTGATTCTTTTAAATCATTTTTTATCTTTTCAAATAATTTTATAAACTCTTCATTTGAAATTTTTTCTACAACTTCACTCTCATTTGAAATTTTTTCTAACTCTTTTTTTAACTTTTCGATTGAATTTGAAAACTTTTTTATATCTTCATCGCTAATTAACTCATTTTGCTTAAATTTTAAATCTATCTCTTTGCAAACTTCAAATAACTCTTTTGCACCTAAATTTCCACTTACACCTTTTAGTGAGTGAACTTTTGATTTTGCATTTTCATCTTTATTTGAAAGAAGTTCTAAAATATCGCCAAATTCACCATTTAACTGTTTTAAAAATTTATTAAGCAATCTATTTAAAGTCGCTTCATCTGAAACTATATTTTTAACAAAATTCATATCTAATGTTTTAATTTTATTTGCGCAATACTTCTCAATCGTTTGATAAAGTTCATCTTTATCTATTGGTTTTGATAAATGCTCATTCATTCCAGCATTAAGCACTTTTTCCTTATCTTCTACCATTGCAGCAGCTGTTAGTGCGATTATTGGAATATTAGTATTTTCTGCTCTTATGAGTTTTGTAGCTTCATATCCACTCATAATTGGCATTTGCAAATCCATCAAAATCAAATCAAAATTATTAGGTTTTGCCAAAAATACCTCAACGGCCTCTTTACCATTATTTGCAAGTGTTGGATTAATTCCTACTTGATTTAACATCATTGAAGCCACTTCTTGATTTATCTCATTATCTTCCACAAGTAAAATTCTAACTTCACTTAAATCTGGTAAATTTTGTTTTGATTTTTGTGTTATTTTTTTAACAATTCCATTTTTTGCACTTGAGAGTGCATCAAACAAAGTTGAACTTGTAACTGGTTTTGACAAAAAGCTATCTATCTCAATATCACTTAAATCTATCTCATCTTTTGAGTATGCACTTACCATTAAAATTGAAGAAATTTTACTTTTTAAAATACCATCTTCTACCATTTTATTTATCTCTTTGATACCAGACTTACCATCAATTTCAGGCATATTCCAATCCATTATCAAAAAATCAAAAACTAAATTATTTTTATCAGCTTCTAAAATCACATCTATAGCCTCTTTTACACAACAAGCCTCATAAACTTCACACTCAAAACCCTCTATCATATCTCTTAAAATTTCTATTGAAATCTCTTGGTCATCAACTATTAAAACTTTATAATGTTTTTTATTATCTATTTTTATATATTCTCGCTCCCAATTATTCACATCAACTTCTAAATCAAAACTAAAAGTAGAACCTACATCTTTTTGACTTTTAACTTCGATTTTACTTCCCATTGCTTCAACTATTCTTTGAGATATTGCAAGTCCTAAACCAGTTCCACCATATTTTCTTGTGGTTGAGCTATCTGCTTGAGAAAATGGTTGAAATAATTTTACAATTTGCTCTTTAGTAATACCAATGCCACTATCAATTATTTTAAAGCTGATAATTGCTTTTTGATTGTTAATTTTATCTTTTAATTCAATCTTTAAAATAACATTTCCATTATGAGTAAATTTAATTGCATTGCTTAAAAGATTGGTCAAAACTTGAGTTAATCGCAATTCATCACCAAAAATTATGGTAGGAACATCTTTTTTCATATATAAATAAAGTTCTAAGTTTTTCTCTAAACTTTTTTGAGTAAATATAACTTTTAATTGCGATAAAATCATTTCAAGCTCAAAGCTTTTATGCTCAAGTTCAAGCTTTTTAGCTTCGATTTTAGAATAATCTAAAATATCATTTATAATTCCAAGTAACATTTTTGCTGAAAGATGAATTTTTTGAACATAATCTCTCTCTTTTTCGTTTAAATCCTCATCAACTAAAAGCCCACTAAGTCCGATGATTGCATTCATTGGAGTTCTGATTTCGTGGCTCATATTTGCTAAAAATTGACTTTTTGCAATATTTGCTTTTTGAGCTTCATCTTTTGCAATTTTTAATTCAGTTACATCTATTCCAATAGTAGTTAAAAACTCCATTTTTCCGTTTTTATCATTTACAATTGCATTTGACCACTCAAATATTTTCTCAACACCATCTTTTGAAGTCCAAGAATTTTGAAAACTTTTAACGATAATTCCATTTTTTGCATTTTCAAATACACCATTTATAACTTTATCGTGAATATCTTTTGGTAAAAATCTAACCCAAAAATACGGTTTTGAAGCTATCTCTTCTTTAGAATAACCTGTAAATTTTTCAGCATAAGGATTAACTCTAGCCATAACTCCATCTCTATTCATTACTGCAATAATTGCATTTGCATTATTTATCAAAGAGTTTGCAAAATTTTTTTCAAAAAGAATTTGCTCTTGTAAATCTTTTTTATCTGTAATATCATTTAAAAGCCCAATAAAATAGATAAATTCACCATTTTTACCAAAAATAGGTGTAACTGATAATTCATTCCAAAACTTTTCCTTATTTTTACGATAATTTAAAATTTCACATTTAAATGGCTTTAGAGAATTTAATTTTTCTCTTATAAAATAAATTGTCTCTTGAGATGTCTCTTTGCCTTGTAAGATTGAACTATTCTTACCATAAATATCACTTTCATCATAACCTGTCAAATCCTTGAAGGCTTTATTTACATAAATAACTATTCTCTCTTTATTTGCAACTACAACACCTTGTGAAATTCCATAAATTACATCATCTTGAATTTGTAATCTCGCTTCGTGTTTTCTTAAAAGATATGAGGAGATAATTGCTAAAAGTAAACTTATTATAAATCCTACTAAAAAAAAGGCTAAAGGCAAACCTTTAACATCAAAAAAATTTTGAAATGAATTTAATGCTTGAAACTCTAAAGTCCAAATCCTACCTTCAATGGGCAAATTTATAATTAATTTTAAATCTTTAATTATTTGTGCATTTTCTTTTGAATTAAATAAAAGATTTTTTTCATCTATTTTTTCACCATCATAAACTTTTAAATTTATAAAATCAAATTGAGTATCAATAATTCCATTCATAAAATTACCAACTCTAAATGGTGCATAAGAAAAAGCTTCAATAGCTTCATATCGCTCCTTCTTAGTTTTTTTATTTACACCTTTTTTATAAATTGGAGCATAAAGTAAAAAACCAGATTGTTCATTTTTTTCATCTTCTTGCACAAGTTTAACTTTTCCTGAAAGCGCTATATCTCCCGTTTCAATTGCTTTTCTCATCGCTTCTTGTCGCACCGCCTCTGAAAACATATCATAACCAAAAGCTCGTCTATTTCGATAATCAAACGGCTCTAAATAAATAATAGAAGTGTAAAGTTCTCTTTTACCTTCAGGCTTGAGCGTGTAATCTTCAAAGCCTTGAGCTCTTATCTCTTGAATATGCTTTTCTAACTCATCAGGACGAATAACAACACTAATTCCAACTCCTTGAATACCTGAAAAAATTTTGTGAACCATCATCCCTTTAATAAAATTAGCCCACTCTAGCCTAGTAACATTTTCACTAGCTTCAAATAATCCAACTCCACTATATATAATTTGCTTATAAGCACTCATTCTATCTTCAATTTTGGCTGCAATTTTTTTTGCAATTGCTTCAAATTTTATCTCTTCTTTCTCTTTTTGAGAATTAAAAATATTCATTCCAATAAAAGCACTAATTAAAAGACCTAAAATAAAAACAATTAATGGAATTCTTTTCATTTTAATTCGCTTTGTAAAAAGCAAATAATTTCATCTTTTATAAACAATAAATTTTTATAAATTAGTTTTAAATCTTCAATTTTTGTACTATCAAAATTAGCACTAACATAATAAATATAATTATGTTTTTCAACTCTTTGCAAAATTACAAAATTCCAAATTGCACCAATAATATAAGCACCTTTTATAATTTCAAAATTATTAACCTCAACCGCCAAAATAAGTTCAGCTAAAAGCTGTGGTCGTGGATTTCCATACTCTTCACTTCTTTTAAATTCTTGAATAAAAAAGTATGGTTTTTCGCTTTTAATTAATCCTTTTGAAACTATAAAATCAGCTGTTCCTGTGAGTATAAAATTTTCTGTTTGATAAGTTAATTTTTCTTCATAAAAATCTCGAAATTCATCTTTAAAAGATACAAATTTTATTTTATTCAAAAGTGGAGCTAAAAATTTTATTTTTAAATCCTCTTCTTTATAACTATCGATTAATTTTTCGTTATCAAAAATAAGATTTTTCAAAAAAAGTTCAATTTCATCATCAATTAAAATCGAATTATTAAACCAACTATCAAAAATATCTCTATTTAAATTTTTTTTAATAATAAAAAGTTTTTCTAATTCAGCATCTCTGATTTTAGAAAAATTATAAATTGGAATTTGCGAAACTTCTTCACCTTTTAAACTCTTAATTTCTCGCTCTAACTCTTCTATTTTTTGAAATAGTTTTAATTCTAACTCTTCACTCATTTTACTTCGCCTTTTAACTTAACAATAAATTCAGCACCATTTTCCAAATTTTTAGCAATTATTTTTCCTTGCATATGCTCTTCTATTATTATTTTTGACATATAAAGCCCAATTCCCGTACCTGAAGCATCTTTTGTTGAAAAATATGGCTCAAAAATATGTTTTAAAACTTCATCAGATATTCCTATTCCATTATCAATAATTGTTATAATAATTTCTTCATTTTTTTGGATTAATTCAACTACTATTTCGCCCACATAATTTTGCGTTTTTTGTTTTTCTATTATGCTATCTTTTGCATTATTTATAATATTTAATAACACTTGTTTAAATTCAGACTCATAGCCATAAATTGAGTTATCGAAACTATCACATTTGAGTTTTATTTCAATATAGTGGTGTTTTAATTGAGCTGAAACTATATTAAAAACTTCTAAAATCGAATCTTTAGGATTAAACAAATCTTTTAATTTATTTGGCTTAAAAAAATTCCTAAAATCATCAATCGTTTTAGACATATAATTTACTTGCAACATAATCTTTTCTACGATTTTATCAAATCCATCACTATCCATTTTTCCACGATTATAAATTAATCTTGCATTTTGAATAACAAGCCCTATAACATTTAGTGGTTGTCGCCATTGATGGGCAATTGCACTAATCATTTCTCCCATTGCTGCAAGTCTTGATTGTTGGATTAAAATTTGTTCTTGATGTTCTCTTTTTGCAATTTCTCGCTCAACTTCACTCTTTAGCGAATCATTTAAAATTTTTAATTTCAAATGAGTATCAACTCTTGCCAAAATTGTAATTGGCTTAAAAGGTTTTGCTATATAATCAACTGCTCCCAATTTAAAGCCATGTTCTTCGTCTTGTTCGCTATCTTTTGCAGTGACAAAAATGATAGGAGTATCTCGTGTTTTTTCATCAGTTTTTAACTCTTTACAAACTTCATACCCATTCATTATTGGCATTTCAATATCAAGTAGTATTAAATCTATCTTATATTGTTTTGTAATTTCAAGTGCTTTAGGCCCCTGAAATTGCAACTTTTATTTTATATTTAGCTTTTAAGATATTTGATAATATTTGAATATTTGTCGCCATATCATCAACTATCAAAATAGTTGAATTTGTTAAATTTTGCATTTTTTAAATAGCTCCTGAAATAGTTATGTTATTATAAACTCTTTTGTTTAAAAATAGTTCTTTATAATATGAAACTAAAATCGCACTAGGTTCAGCAACTCCTTTTATATTAAAAAATTTTGTTGCTTCTGATTTGCTAAAATTTCGTTCTAAATTATTTATTTCACTCTCATCAAAAAACTTTATATCAAAATTATACTTTTTTGCAAATTCAAGCAATCCCACTTCATCGGATTTTGCTTTAAATGAAGCTATATTTTTTATTTGAGAAAATTTTAAATTATGCTCAAGACAAAATAGATTTATCGCTTCTTCAACTTCAACTAAACTTACACCTCTATTCATTCCAAGCCCTAAATAAATATTTGGAATTTGAATAATTAAATTTTTTAGTGAAAAATTTTGAGGAGAAATATAGACACTCTCTAAATTTTCATCTTTTTTAAAAGAGTTATTAAAACTATAAAAATTAAAAAAATCCTCGCTAAAAAATTTATCTTTTTTAATTAAATCAAAAATCGCTTCATAACTAATTACATTTACTTTTTTTTTATTTAAAAGTAAATTTGAAACTTTTGCAAGAGAGTTTAAATTTAAAATTTCAAAGCTATTTTCTTTTGCAAAATTATCAAATGCAAAAGTTTTTGTTTGGTCAGTTGCAGTCGTAATAAAACTAACACACCCATTTATTTTTTGGCTTAACTCATTTGATAAAAAATTTGCACCACCTAAATGCCCAGAAACTAAGGGAATAACTTGCTTTAAATCAAAACTCATAACTAAAATAGCAGGGTCGCTATCTTTTGAGTTTAAAAGTGGAGCTATTTTTCTAACCACAATTCCAGTTGCAATTAAAAATATTATCGCTCCAGCACTATTCCAAATAATTTCTAAAATATCATCTAATTTTTCATACTTTTTAAAAATATTATCTTGTATCTCTTTGTTATAAACCTCTAGTTCATATTCACTTAAATATTTAATTAACTCTTTGGAAGCATTGAGCGATGGAGTGTTTATTGTGACAATTGAAATTTTCATATTTTATTTTTTATCCTACTTCTCTGACCTCAATCAAATCGTGATTTGCAAAATCGCTAAATATTTCATCACTTACAAAAAATGGAGTTTCTAATTTTGCATCTTGAAGTTTACTTTTTATCAAAAGTGTCAAAGGTCTATTTCCACTTCTTTGAATAACACTTGAGTAAATCTCATCTAAAATTGCGAAATTATCGCTTAAATCAACTATTATAAATACCCCTTTACCAACTTTTTGAGAAAATTTTGTCTCCACTTTTTCACCTTTTGCTTCTTCAAGGCTTAAAATTTTATTTACATTAATTTTAGTGAAATCTTCAGTTTTATAAATTTTAGTTTTAAAAGCGATTGGCTTCTCTAAATCCATTTTTTCAAGTTCATTTAACATATTTTCAAACAACACCATTTCAATATTACCGTGAAAATCCATAAGTTTTACGATTGCAAGTTTATTACCTTTTTTGCTCATTTTATGAGTAATTGAGTCAACTTTGCCGATAAATAAGGCTTCACTTGTATCGTTAATTTCAGCTAAATCACTACTAAGTACATATTTTATTTTGTGCATCTCTTCTCTAAAATTATCAAGTGGATGACCTGAAACATAAAATCCTAAAGTCTCTTTTTCAAAAGCTAACTTATCTTTTAAATCATACTCATCAAAATCCAATAATTTTAAATTAACTTTTGCAACCAACTCTTCATCATCATCTC
The DNA here is from genome assembly GCA_022729755.1 of Helicobacter cetorum. Classification (GTDB taxonomy): domain Bacteria; phylum Campylobacterota; class Campylobacteria; order Campylobacterales; family BB28; genus BB28. Next base: position 22,793 of record DZAZ01000026.1, read on the forward strand.
CCCAAAGTCCACTTTGATTATCTTTTTTACTTTTTGAAATTCTATGAGCTTCTTCTATAATTTTTTCAATATTTTCAACTAAAACTCTCCTTTTTATATTAAAACTATCAAAAGCCCCTGATTTTATAAGTACTTCGATGGCTTTTTTATTTACTTTTTGTGTATCAATTCGAGAGATGAAATCGTTAAAATCACTAAATTTAGCTTCAGTTCTCACCTCTAAAATAGAGTTTATCGCCACATCTCCAAGCCCTTTAATTGCACCAAGCCCAAATAAAATTACATCTTCATTATTAACTTTTGTAGCTGAAAACTCGAGTTGAGATAAATTAACATCTGGAGGCAAAAGCTTGATTTTTAACCGTTTTATTTCATCTGTGTATTTGACAACTTTTTCAGTGTTATCTTTATCGCTAGTTAAAAGTGCTGATAAAAACTCTTGAGAATAGTAAGCTTTAAGATATGTTGTTTGAAATGTAATCATCGCATAAGCGGCTGAATGTGATTTATTAAATCCATATCCAGCAAATTTTTCAATCAAATCAAATAGCATTTTGGCATTTTCTCTTTTATAGCCTAACTTTTCAGCCCTATCAGAAAATTCATTTGAGTATTTTTCCATCTCCTCTTTTTTCTTTTTACCCATCGCCCGACGGATAATATCAGATTCGCCTAAACTAAAACCTCCGATTGTTTGAACTATTTGCATAACTTGTTCTTGATAAACAATAACTCCGTAAGTTGGCTCAAGAATTGGCTTAAGAGGAATTGTAAATTCATCAAAAAAGTAATTAATTTCGGCTCGTCCATGTTTTCTATCGATAAAATCATCAAGCATTCCTGATTCCATAGGACCAGGTCGATAAAGTGCTAAAACGGCGATAATATCTTCAAAATTTGATGGTTTAAGTTTTTTATTTAACTCTTGCATTCCTTGAGATTCAATTTGAAATAATCCTAAAGTTTCGCCACTTTGGATTAAATCATAAACTTTTTTATCATTTACATCAATCGTATCAAAATTGACTTTTTGATTATATCTAGCTTGTATGAGTTTTATAGCACTATCAATCACAGTTAAAGTTTTAAGTCCCAAAAAGTCAAATTTAATTAAATCCACATCTTCAAGAAAATTAAGTGAGTATTGAGTAACTAATGTCTCTTGGTTTGAAGGACGATAAAGTGGGGTTTTATGCCAAAGCTCTTCATTACTAATCACAACTCCAGCTGCATGCATTCCAGCATTTCGCTTAAGTCCTTCAAGCTCAAGTGCATATTGCCAAAGCTGTTTATAAGTTTGAGAACTTTCTATTAACTCTTTAATTTTTGGCTCTTGTTCATAAGATTTTGTTAAATTAATTCCTAATTCTTCAGGAACTAACTTTGCAAATCTGTCAGCTTCAGCCACACTAACACCGAGTACTCTAGCCACATCTCTAATCACACCTCTAGCTAAGAGTGAGCCAAAAGTGATAACTTGAGCCACATTAAATCTCCCATATTTATCCACAACATATTTTATAACCTCCTCTCGTCTACTTTGACAAAAATCAATATCAATATCTGGCATTGAAACTCTCTCAGGATTTAAAAATCGCTCAAAGAGTAAATTATATTTTAATGGGTCGATATTTGTAATTTTTAGCGAATAGGCAACAAGCGAGCCAGCTGCACTCCCTCGCCCTGGACCTACTGGAACTCCTTTTTCATTTGCTTCACGAATAAAATCCCAAACAATGAGCATATAACCAGCAAATTTCATATTTTTAATAATATCAATTTCAAGTTGTAATCTATCGCGATAAATCTGATGTTGATTTTCTGGAATTAATTTAAGCCTCTCTTTTAATCCTTCTTTACATTTATGCTCAAAATAAACCCCATCATTTTGCATAACATCATCACTGTTTAACTCAATCCCATCAATTTGTGAATACTCTTTTACAAATTTAAAATTTGGTGGAGTTGGATTACCTAATTTTATCTCTAAATTGCACTTATCTACTATCTCTTGAGTATTACTTAAAGCCTCGGGAATATCAGCATAAAGCAGTGCTAACTCTTCGTAAGATTTTAAGTAAAACTCGTGAACAGAGTGTTTTAATCTATCTTTATCATCAAGTTGTTTTTTCATAGCAATACACATAAAAACTTCGTGAGAATCGGCTCTTTGTCGATTAAGATAGTGTGTATCATTTGTAGCTATTATTTTTATACCAGTTTCGATTGAAATTTGAATAATTTGCTCATCAATTCGGAGTTGGTCACCAATTCCGTGTCGCATAATTTCAAGGTAAAAATCATCTCCAAAAATTTCTTTATACTCAAGTGCTATCTTCTTAGCTTCTTCATAACCTTTTGCACCAAATTTTAAATTTTTCTCACTCAAATTTAAGTGCCAACTAACCTCTCCTTGTAAACAGGCACTACTGCAAATAAGCCCATCACTATGGTTTTTAAGCAACTCCTTATTAATCCGAGGATAATAATAAAATCCATCAATATAAGATTGCGAACTAAGATACATTAAATTTCTATAACCAATCTCATTTTTAGCATACAAACAAATATGAAATCGTTGCCTATTGCTTTTATCATTAAGCTCTTTTGCATTATGTAGATATGCCTCAAGTCCTATTATTGGCTTAATTCCTTCACTTTTCATAGTTTTGTAAAAATCAATTACACCAAACATATTACCGTGGTCAGTCATTGCAACTGAACTCATTCCTTTTGTTTTAAGTGTTTTTGCAAGTTCTTTGATTTTATTTGCACCATCTAAAAGTGAATATTCAGTATGTAGATGTAAGTGAGTAAAATTCATAATTAAACCTAACTTTTTTAATTTTATTATAGCAAAGTGTAGCAATTTTTTATATAAAAACAGCATATAAAACTTATAACATTAAAAAAATATTTGATTTAATCTTGATGCAGATGATATTAAAATTTAAAGTTAAATAAAAAACTTTTGGCACCGACTTACCTTTCCACTCTTGCAAAG
>DZAZ01000027.1 GCA_022729755.1 Helicobacter cetorum
AGGGAATTTAGCCGTTAATTTAAGTTCAATCTCATTCGCCCTCAAATACTCAAGTTCAACAGGCACATTATCAATCCAAGCCACATTGCTCAAAAGTCCAAAAGCTCCGTTTAAATTTAAACTTCTAAGTTTTGCTTTTCCTAAAGAGAGTGCATAAAGTTTTAAATAGACACTTTCTGGCGATTTTGGTGCCTCATCTTCAAAAATAAAAACAACTCTATATTTTAATGCTTTATTTACTTTAAATAAATTATCAAGCATTTTAATAACTTGCACATTTTTGTGAGCTTCACCAACTGCCTCTTTTACATAAGGATTACAAACAAAAAGACAAGCTTCAACAAACTCTTTTGTAACATCAGCCACAAATTCACTCGCATTAAAATCAACCTCAACTCCGCATTTTTGAAAAGCATTTATAAATACGGCTGCACTTCCGTAATTCTCATTCCAATTAGTAGTTACAAATGTAGCTTGAAGTGTTTTTTGAGGATTTAATTGCCCAACATCAACTCTTGCAATTCCAAAACCTATGGGATTTTTATACCCATTTTGCGACTTAACCTCTTCAACTAATTTTGCAAATTCATCTTTTGTATTTAACATTTTTAGTCCTTTAGTTTTTTAATTAAAATATAATATAATATTATAAATTAAATTAAGGTGAAAAATGATTTGTATATTTGATTGCGAAACAGTTCCAGATGTGGAACTTGTTAAAAAAGAGTTTAAGCTAGAGGGAAGTGATAAAGAGGTTGTAAAAAAAGCATTTGAAATTCAAGAGAAAAAAAGTGGAAGCACTTTTTTGCCGATTGCTTTTCATAAAGTTGTGACAATTTCAGCTGTTGTGAGTGATGATGAATTTAACTTTTTAAAAGTTGGCTCATTTCCAAAAAGTTTAACAGATACAAATGAAAGAGATATTTTAAGCAATTTTTTAACTTTTATTGATAATCAAAAGCCAAAACTTGTAAGTTTTAATGGAAGAGGTTTTGATTTGCCAATGCTTTTTTTAAGGGCTATGAAGTATAACTTAAGTTGTAAAAGCTTTTTTCATAGCGATAAATGGGAAGGTTATCGTGCCAGATATAGTGAGAGTATGAATTTAGATTTACTTGATTCAATTTCTCATTTTGGTGCAGTTAGAGGTTTAAAACTTGATACAATTTGTACAATGGCAGGAATTCCAGGGAAATTTGATGTTGCGGGTGACCAAGTTTTCGAGCTTTTTTTTGATGGTGAATTAAATAAAATTATAGAATATTGCGAAAGTGATGTTTTAAATACATATTTGGTGATGTTGAAATATGAGATATTAAAGGGAAATTTGGAGATTAATAAGTATAAAAATATATTAAAAGATTTTTTAAACAAACTTCCGAAAAATAGAAGTTACAGCGATATTTTTTTAAAATTTGCTGAAAGTGAAGCGAAGTAGTTTTATCTTAAAATAATTCTACTGAAATATCGTCAATGTGAGGATTTTTTATTTTATCTTTAGTGAGTAAAAGTTCAAATTGTGCACAACTACTAAAAAGCGAAGTATCGAGAAAATGGATATCATTTGTACTTGCTTTATCAAGTGTAACTTTCTTCCAATTTTCCAAATCTTCAATGATAGAACTTAAAAGGATTTTAATCTGTTTATTTTTTTTATCATCTTGGCTAAATTTAACTTTTTCAAGTACATTTACAAGCGAATTTAGGGCAAAAGACAACTCTTTAAACTCATTAAATTTAGCTAAAAGTTTTGCATATTTAAAAATAAAAAGTGTAAAAGATGCCATTAACTCTTCACTTATACCTTCATCAGCAGATAAAATTTCATCTAAATCTTTCTCCAAATAAGCCATTTCATCTAAAATCTCTTTATCTATTTTAATAGAGTTTATAAACTCTTTTGCACTAATTTTATTTTTAATTTTTGCTAAATCGCCATTAATATTTTTGAATTTTTCATAAATTTCAAAATCATAAATAAAATGACCATACGATAAATAAGCATAAAATTTTAAAATTTTATTTTTCCATCTACAAATATTTTTTTCGTTAGATTTTGGTGTTAACCAATTTAAAATCAAATTTGACCAAATAAAAAAATAGGGAATAAAATGATTTGATTTTAATTTTACACTACTACATAAAAGTATGATTTTATCGAGCTCCTCAATAGCTAAACCAAAATCTTTAGTCAAAAATTTCAAAGTAAAAGCACTCTGTTTAATTTTTAATTTAAATAATAAATCTCTATCTTCAATAAAATTATCACTCTCTAATTTATGATAAAACGGCTCAACCACACTTTCAATCACTAAATCAAAATTGTTTTTTGAGAGACTTTTTACTTTAATATCCTCTTCACAATTTTTTATACTCTCTAAAAAATTTTTAAATAACATATTTTTTATTCCTTGTTTTATTTATTCGTCTGATAAAATATTGTGTTGATTATAGCACTAGATTTAACAATTGAATAAATTTTATATTTTATTTTTTTATACTCAAACTCTATTTTATTTGAGTGCAACATTACTCTATTTGCTCCACTCTCATCAATTCTTTCTGTTGTGCTTAAGATTTTATCTAAATATTTTGATGCAAATTCAAAGCTTTTTCCATAAATTGGCTCACCTAAAATTGTATGTCCGATATAGTGTAAATGCACTCTAATTTGATGAAGTCGCCCTGTTAATGGGATTGCTTCGATTAAAGTTACATTCTTATCTTTAAAAAATTTTATTGGCTTAATAATAGTTTGCGAACTTTTGCCATTTTCATCGATAAAAACTCTGTCTTTTGTGTTAGTAAAATCATCATTTTTTAAAATTGCCAAATCTATAAAAAGTTCTTTTTTTATTTCACCTTTTACTAAGGCTAAATAACTTTTTTTTACTTTTTGCTCTTCAAAAAGTTTTTTTAACTCTATTTCAACTTCTAGATTTTTAGCCACCAAAACAAGCCCACTTGTCTCATAATCAATTCTATGAGTTATATTTGCCTTATCCCCAAACATAGCTTTAGCTTCATCTAAAAGTGAATTTTTCGTAAGTGTATTTTTTGGATGAATTAGCATAAAAGGGGGTTTATCGAAAATAGCAAACTCTTTTGTTTGAAAAATAGGTTTTAATCCAATTGGAGTTGGTGCAAATTTTGTAACTTCCACTTCACCACTTATTAATTTTGCTGAATTTTTAACTATTTCACCATTGCAAATAAGCCTATTTCTAGCGATTAATCTTTGTGCTTCGCTTTGAGTTAAATTTAACTCTCTCATCAAAAATAAAAATGCTTTAACTTCATCTTTTAAGTTAAATTTTAATTTTTCAAATGCCAATAATTAAGCCTTATTATCCGAATTTATCAATAATCAATTGAATTGAAATAGAGTTATTAAACTCATTTTTTGAAAGAGTGTAGCAAATATTTATTTTTTCGTTTGCTTGAAAATTTTCACAACACTTAAAAGCTATCGCTTCGTGATAAGTTTTGCTTTTTTCATCAAAAAGTTTTAATTTTAAATGTTCACTATTTTTACCCACACTCTGAGAATGCGAAACTATAAAGTTACTTGATATAAATTTTGGTTTAGGATTAGCTTCTCCATAAGGTTCAAATTTTTCCAAAATTCTAATTAACTCTAAATCCACTTCACTCATATCAAGTTCGCCTAAAATTGAGCAATCTTTGATAGTTTTTAAATTTAATTGTTTAATATTTTTATTAATTTCGTTTTTGAAAAGATTTAAATTTTTAGTTTTAATCGAAACTCCAGCAGCACCTTTATGCCCACCAAAGCCAATAAGTAAGCTTTTTTGTGTTTCAATTAAACTCAAAATATTGATATCACCGATGCTTCTAGCACTTCCTTTTGCAATATCATTATTAATCGAAAATACAATTGTAGGTTTTAAGAATTTATCGACCAATCTTGAAGCTACAATTCCAATAACTCCTTCGTGCCAATGTTCGCCATAAACTACAAGTACACTATCATTTTCATCAACTTGATTAAGTGCTAAATTAGTAGTCTCTTGTTCGAGTAATTTTCGCTTTTCATTCAATTCATCTAAAATTTTAAAATGATAAAGGGCTTCATCTTTATTTTTTGCCATTAAAAAATTAAGAGCTAATGAAGCATCTTCGAGCCTTCCAGCTGAATTTATTCTAGGGGCTATTTGAAATGCTATATCTTCAGAGCCAAACTCATATTTTTTTAAATACTCTCTCATAGCCACTAAACAAGGACGATTAGATAAGTTTATGCTTAAAAGTCCACTTTTTACTAAAATTCTATTTAATTCAACCAATGGCATAACATCGGCGATAGTTGCAATTGCTACTAAATCAAAGAACTTTTTTAAATCTAAATTTAAATTAAGTTCAATCTTAACTCCTGCGATAAAATACCAAGCAACTAAAGCCCCACAAATATCTTTAAATGGAAAAGTACAATTTTCAAGTTTTGGATTTATAATTGCATAAGCTTTTGGTAGGATTTCTTGAGGAGTGTGGTGGTCTGTGATAATTAAATCGATGTTTTTACTTTTTGCAATTTCACCAGCTTCAATTGCACTTATGCCATTATCAACTGTAATAATCACATCACAATTAACTCTATTTAAAATTTTTGGACTAACACCGTAGCCATCGCTAAATCTATTTGGAATAATTACTTCAATCGGATAATCAATATCTTTGAAAAATTGACTTACAATCGTTGTTGAAATAATACCATCTACATCATAATCACCTATTAAAGTGATTTTTTGCTTTTTTTTGATAGCTTGAACAACTCTTTTTGCACCTTTTTGTAAATCTTTTAATTCAAATGGATTTGGTAAATGATTTAGTTTATAGAAAGTTTCATTCTCAAATCTAGCACTTAAAATTTTGTATAAATCATCTTTATTTAATCTTTTTGCATTCACATCTCTTCTTTCTTTTTTTTGGATTTTAGCACATTTATGATAAATTTTTTATAATTCTTTAACTAAGTTGATTGACATAGACTAAAACTATGTGATATAATTAACATAAATTTAATAGGAGCATAGAAATTGAGTAAAAGTCTATATGAGACACTTGGAGTTGATAGTAGTGCTTCAGAAGAAGAGATAAAAAAAGCTTATAGAAAATTAGCAAGGAAGTATCATCCAGATATTAATAAATCGCCTGAAGCTGAAGATAAATTTAAAGAAATTAATGCAGCTTATGAAATTTTAAGCGACCAAAAGAAGAGAACTCAATATGACCAATATGGCGATTCGCTATTTGGTGGGCAAAGTTTCCACGATTTTTCAAATTCACATAATGGTCAAAATGTAGATTTAGATGAAATTTTGAAAAATATTTTTGGTGGTGGATTTAAAAATTCTGGTTTTGGTGGTTTTGGTTCTGGATTTAGTGGCTTTGAAATGCCTGAACTTGATATAAATGCAAGAGTTTCAATTCCATTTGAAACGGCTGTTTTAGGTGGAAAACAACACATTTCAATAGCAGGAGAAGATTTTGATATTAAAATCCCAGCTGGAATTAAAAGTGGTGAAACTCTAAGAATTAGAGAAAAAGGTAAACATTTTCAAAATCAGCGAGGAGATGTTTTATTAAAAGTTGAAGTTTCTGAGTCAAGTGAATATGAGAGAAAAGATGATGATTTAATAAAAGAGATAAAAGTTCCTCTTTTTATTGCATTATTTGGTGGAAAAATCGAAGTAAAAACACTTGAAAAAGAGATAACTTTAAAAATTCCAGAAAATACAAAATGTGGGCAAAAATTTAGGGTTAAAGCACTTGGTACAATGAATAGAAAAACAAAAATAAAAGGGGATTTATATTTAAAAGTTAGTATAGATTTGCCTAAAGTTGAAGAACTTGATGAGAATTTATTAAATTTAATGAGAGAAAAACTTCCAAAGGAGTAGATAATGTGCGATTACGATGAGCCAGTTTATTTAATAAGTGTTGTGGCAAAGCTTTTAAATATTCATCCTCAAACACTACGGCAATATGAACGAGAAGAGTTAATTGTACCTTCAAGAACCGATGGAAGAATGCGACTTTATTCTCAAAGAGATATCGATAAAATTAAAATGATTTTAAGATTAACTAGAGATTTAGGGGTAAATTTAGCAGGGGTTGATATTATTTTAAGATTAAAAGGCAAAATCGAAGATTTAGAAAAAAAAGTTGACACTACAACAAGCGAACTTATGAAAACAAAAAATAACGGTTTAATACCACTTGATAAAGCTATGGTTAGTAAAAAGAGTGTATATGAAATAGTTATTTTTGAAGATTAAAATATGAAGGATTTAGATTTGATTAAAATATTATCTAAGGCTTTGAAACCTTATAAAAAACAGTTATATGCCTTTGAAAGTCAAGATAAAAAAGGTGTACTTATACTAGATCAAAAAGATAAAAATGCAAGTGTATTACTTAATCAAATGGCAAAAGATGTTTTGGCGATTTTACAACAATATAAAAAAGCTGAAGATGAATTGCCGAATTTTTTAAAAGAAGCTTTAAAAGAGATGATTTTTGGGGGTGGAGTTGGTGCAGTTTTAATGCAACAAAGTAAAGTCATAATTAGAGGTGACCTCTATCAAGAGAGTGTTTCAGATTTAATTGAAATTATTTTTTTAGATGATAAAAATATAGAACATTTCATTTATGAAGGCGTAAATAGTTATTTAACCCAAAAAATAAATATCGAATTTTTATCAGTTGAGAAAATTTTTAATATCAAAGCTATGACAGTGTTTTTATTAAAAAGTTTAATCGATTTAATTAAAAATAATCCAAAAATACAAGAGAGATTAAAATCAAGTTCTATTAAAATGGCTGAACTTAGCAATTCAACTTCTCCTAGTTATTTAAAATTAAGTGCTGTTTTAGATGAAATTTTCCAACCAACCCTAAAAGATGTAAATGGTGTATTCTTTAATGCTATTGCCGATTTTTTACTTAGAAGTGTGGCAAAAGCGAATGCAACTCAACTTAAATATATAAATGAATTTTTCAATAATTTATTAAAAATCACAAGAACTCGCTCAAGTAAAATTAACTTTAATGTAATTAGAAGAAATGCAGTCGATAGAGAAAAATATTTAAAATTAATCGATGATGCTAAAAAGAGAATAGACGAAGCGATAGAGCGAGAAAATTATTTTATTAAAATAGCTGATGAGAATAAGAAAAAAATGGAAGTTTTGGAAGTTGAGGTTAATAATTTAATAGTTGAATTTGAAAGAGTGCAAACAGCTTCAAAAAATACTTTTGATGATAGAGAAGTGCTTAGAAAACAGCCAAATGGTGCAAAAATGCCAGAATATCAAGAACTTTCAACTAGTATTAGAGAATTAACTATTAGAAAATCTGAAGTTGAAGCTGAACTTAAAAATACAAGACAAAAATTTGAATTAGCAAAACAAGCAATTGAAAATGCAAACCAAGACAGAACCGATTATATGAAACTTTTACCAGAATTAACAGGTGTGCAAGAGAAAAAAATTAAAGAACACGAAAGTAATTTAAAAGAGTTTCAAGGTGATTATTTATCTGCTAAAGAGACAATAATTGAATTAATGAGTAGTGCATCTCAACTTTAATCAATCAATAAAAGGTTTTAATTTATGAAATTTTTATTAGTATTTATTTTGATGTTTAATTTTGCTTTTGCAACCCAAAATGAAATGAGTGTTAAAGAGGTTTTTGAAAAAAAAGACAGAGTTATACTTTTAGATGTAAGACAACCATTTGAGCATAAAATAGGGCATATTGATGGAGCAATTTTTTTACCTTTGGAAGAATTAAAAGATAAAATAGAGATGTATTCAAAAGATAAATTTAGTGAAATTATAATTTATTGTTTATCAGGACCAAGGTCTTTAAAAGCAGTTGAAACTTTAAAAGAGTTAGGTTATGAAGATGTAAAATGGATGCAAGGTGGTATAAAAAATTGGATAAAAAATAAATATCCAATAAATAGGTGAATAAAGATATAAAAAAATGGTTGTGTAAAATTTATTTTAACTTATTGATGAAAATAGTAAAAATAAAAATAAAATTGAATATTCACCCCTCCCACCTCTTAAATAAACTATGCTCAATTCCCAGACTATCGTACCATTTTCCGATTATAAACTTTTCCATATCTTCAAGTGTTTTTATATTTGCATAATATCCAACTATTGGAGGGGAAATAATTACTCCAATATTTGAAAGTTTTAGCATATTTTCAATATGGATAGATGAAAGTGGCATTTCACGAGGTGCTAAAAGTAATTTTTTCTTCTCTTTTATCATTACCGAGGCTGAACGAGTTGTCAAATTATCGGCAATTCCAACACTGATTTTTGCTAAAGTATTCATACTACAAGGAATTATCGCCATTACTTCAGCTTTAAATGAACCTGAAGCGATAGAAGCTGAAATATCACTATCATCTAAAATAGTTAAATTTTGTTCTTTTTTTAAGACTATTTTCGCACTTTCGCTAAAAACTACAAATTTTTCAATCTCTTTTGGTAAAAATTCGATAAATTTTAATCCAAGAGTTACACCACTAGCTCCACTTATTGCAACTATCAATTTCACCCTATTTCCACTCTATGTTTTGATGTGACTTTTCCATTAAACACTACTCCATAACCATCGTTTTTAAAATAGCCAAAACACTTGAGCCTTTTTCTCACTCGTTCCAAATATCCTTATTGGAAATAGAATAAATTAAAAAGCTTTAATATTCTCACTATTTCCTTTTATAGTAACTCTCTATAAGTATTGATTATAAATCAAATATCATCTCTTTTCTAGCTCTTTTTATAACTTCAACTTGTGCTTCAATCCCACCTGCAAGTGAAAATAACCAATATTTATGTTTCATAATCCAATCAACCATTTTAGATTTTTTAGCCATATCATCTTTTGGATTGTGAATTTGAATTTTTGCAAGTTCCAGCTCTTGATGGATAATGTAAGATTGAATTGCATAGAAAAATATATCGATAAATTGTATATCATCTTCAAAAATTGATTTTACTTCGTCGATATCATCGAGTAGTTTTGAGAGTTTTTCAAAATTTATATGCTCTAGCTGATTTTTTTCATTCAAATCTTCAAGCTCTTCACAGGCTTTTGCAACTTCTAAAAACACACTTTCTACTTTTTCTTTCACTCTAGCCCCAACTTCAAGCATTTCATCAATTTTTTTATTTGCAAATTCTAAATTTTTTTCATACTCTTCTTGAGTTGGATATGGAACTATAATTTGCGATTTTTTGAAATTTTTATCGATAATATTTTCGCACACCTCTTTAAAAGGCATTTCAATTGCACCGTGAATTCTAGCCCCACCTTCAGTTGCATTTATAGTTTTTATTCTATCTTTTACATCATAAATATTTTTTTCAAAAAAGTTTAAAAACATTTTCCAAATAATATGACTTCTAATTTCCCCATCATCACCGTAAGCTTTTAAATAAACATCTTGAAAAGTGTGTTTAAATTCAAAATCTTCACCTAAAATATGTCCTTTTGTATGGCTTGTTTTACCATCTTTTGAATAAGCTAAATCCTGTCCTATCAAAATACAATTTTCATAGCCCATAAAAATGGCCAATTCGTGAGCCATATTAGCAGCACTCATTCCATAGCAAATATAACCAAAATCGTCTAATTCAAAATATTTAGAGTACTTAAATGGTCGCATTGCCAAAATTCTCGTACCTTTTTTAATTGCTCGTAATAATTTTTCGTGTTGAAGTGAAGCTGAAAGAAATATAATCCCCTCTTGTTCATCTTCTGGAGTCATTTCAAAAAATTTAGCCGTTAACTCATCTCTCTCCATTGAACAGACGATATCTGGCTTTATTCCGTGTTTAATGACAATTGGCAAAGTTGAATCTACACACATAATTGTTACACTATTTTGAATCTCTTTTAATAAATCAAGTTGTTTATTTAAACTAGGTCCAGCTGAAACAATTATGCAATTATTTGAATTTTTTTGTTTAAATAACTCTTTAATTTTTGGATTTTTTAGCATTATTGGTAAATTTCTAGTGTGGTGTTCAACTCCAATTAGTGAGTCAATGGCATCGTTTCCGTGACCGATGATAATGTGATTTATCGCTTTTATAATATCATTATTTACTTTCAGGATTTTTTCTTGAAAAAGTGAATAATATGGCAAAATCAACTCTAAATTATAAACTTTAGAATAAATTCTTGCATCATTAAATGACATCATCATTTCAGCTACTGGAAATGAAAAATCCTCTTCCAAAAATATCGATAATCGATTTGATTTTATCTCTTCAGAAAAATTTGCAAAATTAAATGCGATGTATAAAAGTTCAATTTCAGGCTCAATTATGGTAATTCTTTTATGTTTTTCATTTCCTAAAAGCATTTTTATTAAAATCCCATTTCCTATACCAAAAAAGTATAAGTATGGATTTAGTACATTTTTATCCTCAATTTCATTGAATTTAGTAACACTATCCTCAACTGCTGAATTATAAAGTGTAATACCTCTTTCTTTATCCAAAATATTTATATCAACACTATCGCTACCTTGGTAAACTTCATACTTTTTATTTTCGCTAACTGTTAATATTTTTGCAGCTAAAAGCGTATTTTTATCTAAAATTGCTCCTAAATTCTTTTCAAAATTACTTCTTAAATCTTCCATTTGCTCCACTCCCCCTTAATTTAATATAATGTATTCCACTCAATTCCAAATGAAGATATAGGCTCAAACGATTGATTACTTGAGTTATAACACTCTATTTCTCCTGTTTCGATTTTATAATACCAACCGTGAATAAACAGTTTTTCATTATCAACTTTATTTTTTATATATGGATAAGTCAATAAATTTTCAAGTTGAAAAACAATAGAAATTCGCTCTGTCAATCTATATAAATCTTCAGTGGTTTTAGGATTTGATAATATTGCGAATTTTTTAGCTTTCAAGCCCAACTCTAGCCATTTATTTACATGTAGTAGATTTTTTTTAGGTGGTTTATGTAAGCTCTCACAAGCTCCACAATGAGAGTGACCACAAACAATAATATCTTCAACATTTAAAACTTCAACTGCATACTCAATCGCCGCTGCTGTACCGTGATAATCATCATCTGGTGAATATGGAGGTACAAAGTTTCCAATATTTCTAACTACAAAAAGCTCACCAGGTCCTGTGTTTATAATTAAATTAGGAATAACCCTAGAATCGCTACAACCAATAAAAAGAACTTTTGGATTTTGTCCATCTTTAACTAAATTTAAAAACTCTTTTTCGTGGCTTTTAAAATAAAAATTTTTAAATGATTGGTTCCCTTTAATTAGCTCAAACATTTTCATTTTCAGCCTTTTTTAAACCTTTTCTTGCAGCATTTTATCCAAACTTGCAAAAACTTTTTTACTTCCCTCTTCCATTTCACTAAGTGCTTTCATAAGCTTATCAAAACCAGCTTCAGAAAAGTCAAAGTTATCTAATAGTTCAAACACGTGCTTCGTGCCATTATGCACCACTGAATGAGGATTTTCCAACTCTTTGTAAGCATTACTTCTTGAAAAATACTCTTTTCCATCGCCCTCATAATACCACTTTCCAAGTCTGCAATTATGATGATTTACAAACTCAAATATAGGTTTATGTTTTGCAACTGACATATAAGTATTAAGTTTCCAAATAATATGGTCAAGTTTAGCTAGTGACATAAAGACATAATCAGCCACTCTATCCACATCTGTAAAAGAGTTTTGAATTTCAGAATTAATACCTTTCAAATCGCCTATGAATTTAGAGACATTTTCATCAATTTCTCCAATACTATCTTTCGTTTTTTCGGCATCTTTATCAACTTCTACTACATCTTGTTGCATCGATTGAACTACTACATAAATTTCACCAATTGCTTTTTGGGTTCTATCAGCTAATTTTCTAACTTCATCAGCCACAACGGCAAAACCTCTTCCGTGTTCTCCTGCCCTTGCTGCTTCAATTGCGGCATTAAGTGCTAATAAGTTTGTTTGTTCTGCTATATCTTTGATTAGTGAGAGGATTGAGTCGATTTCACTAGCACGAGAGGAGAGATTATTTACATTTTCACTTGTGTGATTTGCTAAATGGGTTAAGTTGGCTAAGTTTTGTGCGATGACATCCATACTTGTGATTAATACTCCAAAGTCGTTAAAAAGTACGTGTACATTTTTTATGATACCTTTGGCACTTCCAACGGCACTTGAAACATTAGATTGAATGTCGCTTAATCCAATCTTTAAATTATCGTTTTCATAATTAAAAATTGTTTCAAATCTGTCTCTACAACTAGTTGAGTGTTCAAAGTCTTTGATTAAAGATTTTAAACTCTCATTGTCTTTAACTAATTTAGAGTTTTCCTCTTTTAGTTTTATAATTTCTTGTTTTAATACTTCTGTCTCATCGTTTTTTTTGCTAAATAACCACATCTCCCCAACCCTCACTTAAATTTAAATTTAAAAAATACTATTTAGCCTCATCAAATTTATACCACTCAACTTGACTCCACGGCTCTAATCTTGAAATTTTATCCATTAAAAATTGAAAATCTCTAGGAAGTAGTGCTTGGTCTCCATCACTTAAAGCACAACTTGGATTTGGATGAACTTCTATAATTAAACCATCAGCTCCAACTGCCATTCCGATATAACTAAGTGAAGATACATACTCTCGTTTTCCAGCTGCGTGGCTAGGGTCGATGATTATTGGTAAGTGAGATAATTTTTGCATATATGGAACTAAATTCACATCTAAAACATTTCTCATTGCAGTTTCATAACTTCTAACACCTCTTAGGCATAAAATGACATCTTTAAGCCCTTCGCTCATAATATATTCAGCACTCATTAAGTGTTCTTGCACAGTTGAAGCTATTCCATTTTTTAAAATTACTGGCTTATTAATTTTACCAATCTCTTTTAAAAGCGGGAAGTTTTGCATATTTCTCGCACCAATTTGGATAACATCAGCATATTTATAAACTACATCTATATCTTTTTCACTCATAAGTTCAGTTACGATTGGAAGCCCTGTTTCAGCCCTTGCTTGAGCTAAAATTTTAAGCCCCTCTTCGCCTAAACCTTGAAAAGTGTATGGACTAGTTCTTGGCTTAAAAGCTCCACCTCTAAGCATTGTAGCTCCTGCTTTTTTAACAGCAATTGCCGTTTGCATAACATAATCGTATGTATCAACCGAACAAGGACCTGCGATTATACACTTATGTCCTCCTCCCATTTTTACACCATTGACATCAATTACACTGAAATTATCCTGAAATTCTCTACTTGCTAATTTATAAGGTACCGATACTTCTAACACTTTTTCTACTCCCGCTAATGTTCTAAGAGGTTTTGATAATAACTCTTTCTTATCTCCAATAACCCCTATTACAGTCTTTTTTTCCCCTCTGGAAACAGTTGTTTTAGCACCCCACTCTTCTAATTGTTTTATTGCATTATCAATATCTTGTTCACTTGCTTTATAATTCATAACTAAAATCATAAAATTTACCTTTTTTATTAAAATTAATATTAAGTTTGATTTTATCTAAGCTTGAATAAAAAATAACTTTATTAAAAACTCAAGAATTAGATAAATCAAATCCCTTAAATGTGTGTGTTGAAGCTACTTTTTCTATTGAATTACTCAATAGCATTAAAGTTGCATAAGCCGACTTTTGAATTATCTCTGGCAAATATTTTTGTTCATTTTCATTGAATTGATGTAATACATAATTTGCCACTTCACTTTTATGAGTTGGTTTTCCAATCCCAATTCTAACTCTTATATAACTATTTCCTATATGTGTATCAAGAGATTTTAAGCCATTATGACCACCACTACCCCCACCTCGTTTAAATTTTATTGCCCCAAAATTTAAATCAAGGTCATCGTGAATTACAATAACTTCATCTACTTTGTAAAAATTTTTAACTAAGATTGCACTTTCACCCGAAAGGTTCATATAAGTGTGAGGTTTTAGGAGTAAAAAGTTGGAAGTTTTGTAAACTTCCCCTTTAAATGAAGAGTTATCTATTTTAATGATTTGAATTTGATTATGTTTTATTAAATAATCAATAACCATAAAACCTATATTGTGTCTTGTATTTTTGTACTTATCCCCGATGTTTCCAAGTCCAATAATCAACATTTATAGCATTACTTAGCTTTAATAACACCAACAAGTGGAATACTGTCATTTAAGTAACACTTAACACCTTCAGGTAATTTTAAATCTCTAATTAAAATATTATGTCCAACATCTAGCTCTGTTACATCAAAATTGAAAGATTTTGGTAATTTATCAGGAGTAGTTTTTACTTTTAATCTTTTTCTATGAAATATTAAAAGTCCTTTATTTCTTAAACCTTTTGGAATTCCAACTGTTGTAATTGGTATTAAGAAATAATTTTCAACACCATCTTGTGCTAATAATAAATCAACATGCTTTAAATCGCTCGTAACTGGGTCTTTTTGATACTCTTGAATTACAACTTTATACTCTTTTTCGCCAACTTTAACAGGAAATGCTAATGTATCCTTTGCTCTAACAGCTTTTATAAATTCATTTTTTTTAAATGCACAATGGATATTTTCAAAATTCTTTCCATATATATTAGCTATTAGATAACCATCTCTTTTAAGCTTTTTAGCTCCTGCTTTTCCGATACTATCTCTAATAATTCCCTCTAACATTTTTTACCTTTATTTTAAATTTAAAAGCAAGGATTTTACTCAAAAATTCATTAATTGTTAATTAATAAACTGATGTTAGGATAAGCTTATAAATGTTAAAATCGTTCATAATTCATTGTGTAAGGAGTTTAAAGTTGCCATATTCAAAATTTACGCTTCCGCAATTAGAAAAAGAGTTTAACTTAAAAATAGATGCTAATAGCAATATTTTAAAAAATATGGAGATATTACCTAGTATTTGGCTAAAACAAGCATTAGAATTTTCACAAACTTTGCCTTTAAATAGTGAAAAGGCAAAAAGTGAATTTATAATTGCACCAATTTTAATTGAAATTAGAAATAAAAATAACAATAGTTTTGATATTTTTAGTGGTGAAAATTTAGATGTAGATATTGAAAAAGATTTAAATGGTGAGTGCGATTTTATTTTGACTAAATCTAAAAATAGATTTACAATTCACTCTCCAATTTTTGGGTTGGTTGAAGCTAAACGAGGTGAAATTAATTCAAATTCAATTGCTCAATGTATTGCTCAAATGATTGGGGCATATTTATTTAATAAACAAGAAAATAGCAATATTAATGTTATTTTTGGAGCGGTTACAACAGGCGAAATTTGGCAATTTATGAAACTTGAATATATAAATAGTAATTATGTAGCAACAATTGAAAGTAAAAAATATTATATCGATAGTGTGGAGTTAATTTTAGGTGCAATTCAGCAAGTTATTGATTTTTATGATAATCAAAATATTAATTTAAATTAAAGGTGAAATATGGAAAAGAGTTTAACATTATTAAAAGAGTATCAAAAAGTAGTTGATGTTAGCAATATTGTGAGCATAACGGATACAAGTGGGGTAATAAAATATGTAAATGATAAGTTTTGTGAAATTAGTGGTTATTCGCCTGATGAACTTGTTGGAAAACCTCATAATATCGTTCGTCATCCAGATATGCCAAAAGAAGCATTTAAAAATTTATGGGACACTATAAAAAGTAAAAAAGTTTGGACTGGAATTGTTAAAAATCGTAGAAAAAATGGGGATTATTATATTGTAGATGCGACGATTTTGCCGATTTTAGATGAAAATAATGAAATAGTTGAATATATTGGTTTACGACACGATTTAACCGAATATGAAAAGCAAAAAGAGAGAGAAAAAGAGTTAATAAAAGAGACTGTAAATAGTATAAAACAAGCTACACAAGTAGCCGTAAAAACTATAATAGAGAGTATTCCTTTGCCTACTGTTATGATTGAAAAAAATAACTTAATCATAGCTTATAATAATGAATTTTTAGAAATCTTTGATATGCAAAGAGATAGAGAAATTATTTCAAAATTAAAAGCAAAAGAGTTAAATTTAAATGATATTTTAAAGCCTGAAAGAGGTTATTTGCACTCTGATGAAATGTTTGATTGGAAAGAGAATGTTGTTAATGATGAGAATGTAGACCAAGTTATCATTAAAACGGACTTAGAAGAGTTTACATTTATAGTCAAATTGGGTGAATTTAACTTAGAAGATAAAAATTTATACACAGTTTGTTTTAAAAAGGCAGGGGAATAAAATGAAATCTGAAAACGAAGAATTAATAAAATTAAGCACTCTTTTAAATGAGTATAAAAAAGCCGTTGATGTAAGTAATATTGTCTCAAAAACTGATGAAAAAGGGATTATTATTTATGTAAATGATAAGTTTTGTGAAATTAGTGGTTACAAAAGAGAAGAATTGATTGGAAAGCCTCATAATATCGTTCGTCATCCAGATATGCCAAGTGAAGCTTTTGAGGAATTATGGTCGAGCATAAAACATAAAAAAGTTTGGAATGGAATTGTAAAAAATCTTAAAAAAGATGGAACTTATTATTTTGTAGATGCGACAATTGTGCCTATTTTAGATGAGCATTCAAATATTGTGGAGTATATTGGAATTAGACACGATGTTAGTGAGCTTATATTAAAAACTCAAGAAGTTGAAGATTTAAAGTTAAAACAAATGAGGGAAAATCTTGGAAAAGCGATAGAAATCACTTTGGAAAGCACAATTAAAAGTGTTCCAATTCCTACAATTGTTATAAATTATGAAGATATGATAATTCATTTTAATGAAGAGTTTAAAGCGATATTTGATATGTTTGAAGATAAAGGATTGTTAAAAAAATTAAAAGAGTTTAAGCTAAACTTAAAAGAATTGTTTGATTTTTCTATTATAAATGATGAATTAGTTGATTGGAAAAATGAGCAAAATGAGTATAAATTAACTCTTAAAGATAAAAACTTAAATGTTAAATTAAAACTTAAAGAGTTAAAAGAGAGTGAAGATAAAAAATATATCGTTATTTTAATTTTTGAGGATTAGAAAATGCTTAAAATTGAAAAAGTAATAAAACTTCCTGAACGAGAAACTCCAATAAATTTAATAAAAATAAAGCAATTAGGCGAAAATCATTTAAATTTAATCGATTCAAATTATCGATTTTATATTTTTGATAAAAATTTAAAAGTTATAACAAAAGAGATAGTTTTAATAAAAGATGTTTTGGTTGATGAGAATTATAAAGCCCTAGATTTATTTGAAAATCAAATAGCACTAGCTATCCCAAATAAGCCTCAAATTGCAATTGTTGAAATATCTTCACAAGGTTTGAAGAAAAAGACAGTTATAGATTTTCATAGTGCTTCGATAGAGTTTATTAAATATTCAAACTCTGGAAAATATCTCTTAAGTGCTTCACACGATGGACATATTTATATTTTTAATACTCAAAATTATCAAGTTTTAACCTATTTAGCTGCTAGAAAAGATTTTATTTGTAGTGCTTCGTTTTCAAGCGATGATAGACTTATTTTATTAAATTATTTTGATAAAACAACTGCTATTTTTGATATGCTAACTTATAGTGTTTATGATGAATTTAGTACTCAAGAAGTGGCTGAAGCTGGAGTTTTTTATAAGAATAATTCTAAAATTTTTTTACTTTTGCGAGGTGGAAAAAATTATTTATATGATATTAAAACAAAAGAATTGCGAAGTTATGAAAGTTTTGATATAAAATCTACTTTAACTTATCAACTTTTTAAAGAGAGATATTTGCTAATAAGTGATAAAAATAAAAAGCTTTTTATTTTTGATTTGATTAATGAAAAAGTATTAGCAAATATTAATTATAAATATTTGATTAGTGCGATTTACATCGATGAGGATTACCTATATTTTGGTGCGAATAACTCTTTAGGAATTATCGATAAAAATTATAAAGTAGATGAAATTGAAATACATTTTATGGTAAAAAATTATTTCAAAATTTCAAAATGTATCGAAGATAATATTCTTTTAAAATTAAATGAAAAATTTATAAAAATTTTAAATAGTGGTTGGGAAGAGACTTTGCCACAAATTATTGAAAAAATAAATGAAGATAGGGCAAATGAAGCAAGACAGTTGGCATATCCATTTTTTGTGGATGAAAAAACTGAACAAATACTAGAAAATTATTTTACTCAAGCTTATGTTTTAAAAAAATTTAATAAAGCAGTTGAAGTTGGCAATCTTGGGTTGGCTTATGGTTTGGCACTAAATGAAAAAAATCCATTTTTAAGAGAAACTAGCGAATTTAGAGAATTAGAGAAGTATTGGTTAAAAATTTTAATGTCAGTTAAAAAATATTTAAAATCTAAAAAAATTGATATTTTAAAACAAATTTTAGCTCCATTTTTTAACGTTCCAATAAAAAAAGAGTTAATTCATTTAATGCTAAATAAACCAGAAAAACTTGAATACTTCGATGAATTAGCTTTTCAAAAAGATTATCAAAAACTTTTTGAAGAGGTAGATAATAATCCGTTTTTTAAAGAGAGTGACTCGTATAAAAGAATTATGCATTTAGGAAGTACAATTTATGCAAAATTTAATACTTTTTTTGAAGAACGAGAGTATGAAAAGTGCAAAGAATTGGCTAAAACTCTAAGTTATTTTAATAATTATCAAAGTGAAATTAGTGAAAAACTTTTAATTATAAATAATATTGAAGAGATAAAAGAGCATTTTGAAAATTCAAATTTTAAAGAGATATTTGAAATTATTTCAAATGAAGAAAAATTATTTTTTATATTTGATTTTTATTTTTTAATCGATAAATTAAATGAAATTTTTCACGAAAGTCAAAATGAAGCCCTAAAAGCAAATCCAAAAAGTGCAAAAGAGTTATTAAATCCATTAATGGAAATAGATAAATTTAAGAGCAAAATAAGATTAATTATGAAGTTAG
This sequence comes from Helicobacter cetorum, assembly GCA_022729755.1. Taxonomy (GTDB): domain Bacteria; phylum Campylobacterota; class Campylobacteria; order Campylobacterales; family BB28; genus BB28. The sequence goes on from DZAZ01000027.1 coordinate 19,023, forward strand.
CTTATATAAATGAGTTGCAAAAATATTCAAATGAAAAATCAAATGTAAATTGGCAACAAAGTGTTGATAATTTTGTCAATATTTTTGGTAATAATCAAATCTTGATTTATCATTTAAATAAATTAAAATTAAATGTAAAAGTAGAAAATAAGAGTGTTAAAAATCCTAATTATCTTAATTCTATTATAAGTTTAAATTAAAAAATAAAGAGTAAAAAAAATGTTTAATGGTTTAATTCGAGAATTGGCGAAAGTTGAAAGTTTTGATGGAAAATTTTTAAAAATTAAATCAAATTACACTCCAAAAATAGGCGATAGTATTGCAATAAATGGTGCTTGTTTAACTGTGGTTAGTTTGAGCCAAAACTCTTTTAGTGTTGAGCTTTCGCCTGAAAGTCAAAAAATTTTGGCAATTGAAAATTATAAGGATTTAGTTCACATTGAACCTGCGATGAAGCTTAGCGATAGGATTGATGGGCATTTAATTCAAGGACATATCGATTGTATAGGTACTATTGCAAAAATTATTAAAAATGAAAATTCAAACGATTTTTTTATTTCACTTCCAAAAGAGTTTATAAAATTTACCATTCCAAAGGGAAGCATTGCAATTGATGGGATTAGTTTGACGATTAATGAAGTTTATAAAAACTCTTTCAGATTGACCATAATTGCACATACTTTTGAAAACTCACTATTTAAATTTTATAAAATCAATCAAAGAGTAAATATCGAAACAGATATGTTTGCAAGGTATGTTTATCATCTTTTTATGAATAAACAAAATGGGCTTACTTGGGGCGAAATTGATAAAATAATGGCAAATTATTAATGAATATTTTAGGCATTGACCCTGGGACAAAATATTCAGGATATGCAATTTTAAGCTTAAATAACTCTAAAATAAATTTAATAGAGTGTGGAGTTGTGAAAATTAAATCCAAAAATTTTAAAGAGCAAATTTTAGAAATTTCAATTGCAATTGATGAAATTTTGCTAAATCATAAAATCGATGAAGTTGCAATTGAAAATATATTTTTTGCTTTTAATCCAAAAACAGTTATAAAACTAGCCCAATTTAGAGGAGCATTGTCACTTAAAATATTGCAAAATTTTAAAGATTTTAGTGAATATACACCTTTGCAAGTTAAAAAAGCAGTTAGTGGAAATGGAAAAGCAACAAAAGAACAAGTCGCTTTTATGGTTAAAAGATTACTAAACTTAAAGCAAGAGATAAAACCTCTTGATATAACCGATGCCATCGCAGTTGCTATTACTCACTCTCAAAGAGTAAAATTTACAAATCCTTCAAATATTTACAAAGTTTAGTACCAAGTGGGTCACTTATAACTTTTGGTAATTTTTGCCAAATTTTTGATGCAAGTGAGTATTTATTATAAATATTTTCTTTATTTGGTTGTAAAATATCGATTTTTAGGGCTTCTGCTCCCCATTGTTTTTTGAAAGTGTAAGTTGAGCCACCATAATTTGAGCGACCAAAATCAAAAATTTTTCTTTTATTTGAAATAGCAAATTTTATCGCTTCAAAATAGATCAAATTATTTGGACAATACTCTAAAAAACGATTATCTGAACTCGCCCAAGGAACTATTGCAATCTCTTCATCTTCTAGTAAAATCAGCGATGCAATCGCAATGTTATCTTTATAAGCTACAAAAAAGTTTACATTTAAATTTTTTGCGATTAAGTTAAAAAGTTTTTTATCAAATGCTGGAGTTCCGTGTTTGTGCATAGTTAAAGTAAATAAATTATAAAAATCATTTATTAAATTTATTTCATTTCCAATTTTAATTGAAATATCGCTTTTTTGGGCTTTTCTAATTTGATTTCTACATTTTGATTTAATAGAATTATTAAATATCATATCTATATCAGCATTTAAATTTAATCTCATCGTAACAGTATCATTCTCTTTAAAATCTTTATAGTTTGGATTTAATGTTCTTATTTGATAATTATTATCTTTTGCTAATTCAAGCAAATCATCGATATTATCGCTTAATCTATCACTGTAATTTAAAAGTGGCAAATAAGTAAGAGTTTTTTTTCCAAAAATCGAAGGAACTACCACAAAATCCATATATTTTTCATAATTATAAAGCTCTTTTAAAACATTTTTCCATTTATTTATAAACTCTTTTGAGTGAGTATATATCATAATTAATCAACCTCCATTGGCTTAAAAAGTTCACTAATATCATCTTGAGTTAATGAAAATTTCTCTTTTGAATTATCAATTATGGCATCAGCTAATTTTCTTTTTTTATCTTGCAAAGCTAAAATTTTCTCTTCAATAGTTCCCTCTATCACCATTTTATAGACAAAAATAGGCTTATCTTGACCTATTCTATAAGCCCTATCTGTCGCTTGTTCTTCTGTTGCTGGGTTCCACCAAGGGTCATAATGAATAACTGTGTCAGCTTCAATTAAATTAAGCCCAACTCCACCAGCTTTTAAGCTAATTAAAAAGATTTTTGTATCTTTATTTTTAAATTTTTCTATTACTTCTTCTCGTTTTGTAGTGCTTCCTGTGAGTTTTGCATATAAAATATTTTTAGCTTTAATGTTATCTTCTATAATCGAAAGCATTGAGCTAAACTGTGAAAATAAAATTATTTTTCGTCCCTCTTCAATCAACTCTTCGATTAATTCCATTGTAGCTTCAAGTTTGGCGGATTCTTTCACATCTTCAGCTTCTTTTAATTTAAGTAAACTAGGGTCACAACAAACTTGTCTAAGTTTTAAAAGTGCATCAAGTATCATAATATGACTACTTGCTAAACCTTTTTCTTTTATAATATCTCGTACTTTTTTCTCCATTGTTATCCTAACACTCTCATATAGTTTTGCTTGTTTTTTTTCAAATGCTATTGTTCTTATAATTTCTGTTTTTTGAGGCAATTCTTTTATAACATCATCTTTTTTTCGTCTTAGCATAAATGGTTTTATTCGTTTTTTTAATTGAATTTCTTTTTTTTCATTATAATTTTTTTCAATTGGAAATCTAAAATTCTCATTAAAAAAGTTTTGACTCCATAAAAATCCACTCATTAAAAAATCAAATATTGACCAAATTTCGCCCAAATGGTTCTCCATTGGAGTTCCTGTTAAGCAAAGTTTATGTTTTGAATTTAAATCTTTTATAGCTTGAGCCATTTTTGTTTTTGGATTTTTTATTTTTTGGGCTTCATCTAAAATTAAGTAATAAAACTCTATTTTTATTAACTCTTCATAATCTCTAACGATTAAATTATAAGTTGTCACGATAACATCGAACTTCTCTAAATTTTCAAAATCCTCTTTTCTATTATCTCCGTGAAAAATCAACATTTTAAGTTCTGGTGTGAATTTAGCATTTTCACTTCTCCAATTGCCCATTAATGAGGTTGGAGCGATAATTAAACTAGGTTTATTCGCTCTATTTTCCTCTTTTTCTTTGAGTAAAAGTGTTAAAGTTTGAATGGTTTTACCAAGTCCCATATCATCAGCTAAAATTCCTCCAAAACCAAACTCTCTTAAAAATGATAACCAATTTAATCCATCTCTTTGATAATCTCTTAAAGTTGCATTTAAAGTTCTTGGAATTTCTACTTCATTAATTTTTGTAAAATTTTCAAGCTTTTCCTTTATTTCAAAAATACTCATATCGCCCTTATATTTGACATTTTCTAACTTATTATCAAAATTAAGTAAAGTTGCATCAAATGGATTTAATAAAAGTTTTTTACTCTTTCCATCATAAATTGCTAGTATTGTTTCAATTATTGGCTTCATTGTTTTTGCTTCAACTCTGATAAATTTAGATTTATCAAATTGAATATTTAATTTTTGATTTATAGATAAATCTTCAAGCGAGTCAATTTGATTTAAAAACTCAACTACAAGTGGCAATAGTGAAACTTTTTTTCCATCAATATCTACACTGATTTCCATAGAAAACCAATTTTTATCTATATCTGTTTGTATATTTATATTTTCAATATTTTTAAATTCAAGCTCAAAAGTTTCATCAAATTTAATAATATAATCTTTATTTAAATTTGAAACAATATCTTCTAAGAAATGCCTCATTCTCTCAACTGCCGTCGAAAAATTTGGTTGATATAAATTTATAAAAACAATATTATTTTCCATTTTTTTATTTATAAAACCAAGTGAAGTTAATAAATTTATTACCTCTTTTTCTTTATTTGTATCTCGATGGATTAAAATTACTTCATCATCACTATAAATAGCTTTAATTGGAGAATTATCATAATAAGAGAGTTCATAATTTTCATATAAATATTTAACTTTTATGTTGTGAAAATCTACTTGTGTATAAAGCTCTAGGACATATTTTGGTTTAGTTTTAATATTTATAAGTTTTTGATTTTCTTTTAGCATCGGTTCAACATCAATTAAAATATCATTTAAAACAGAATTAAATTCCATAAGTGTTTTATATTGAACAGTTGGGAATTTATTCATTAATTCTAACTCTTCATATGAATGATTTGTTATAACTTGTCCAAAAGTTAAATTTTTAGTATTTAAATAACAAACTGGATTAAAAAGTAGGATTTCAGAGTATTGCTCAATTTCTGTTACTAAGTTATAAGTATCATCTGTTTGTGATTTTTTCCATTTAATTTGTAAATTTTTATCTTTACCAAAGCTTATAGGTATAGTTTTATCTTTAAAAAAAGCTCTATTTGTCTCAATTACTTTTTTAGTTATAAAAAAACCTAATTCCCCTTTCATTACAAAAGAGTTAGTATAATCGTACTGACTTTCTTTAGTTTTTTTTAAAAGTAAAAGTATTTCTTTATCTTCAATAGTTAAATACTCATTACGAGAATAGATTTTTCTTAATTCATATGTATTTATCTCTTCTTCTTTATAATTATCATTAATATAGTAAAGTTTTATTTGAAATCTATTTTTATCACTATTTTTAAATGAAAATTTATATTTGATTTTATTTGAATTTATTTCAGTAAAACTTGTTAATTTTTTAAATTCATTTACCCAAAAATTTAATTTATCTTCATCTTTAATCTCTTGGACTTGTTTAATTAGTTTAATTTCTGAATTAATAATATCTTCGTTTTCTCTTTTGAGCATAGATAATAAAACTGCTACAATGTGTTTACAAGTAAAATTTTTAGAACAACTGCATTTACCACTTATTTTTACACTCTCAATTGTATTATCTATATTTGTAATTATAGTAATATTTTGAGTATATTTATTCTGCATATCTAAAACTTTAGATTCTATAAAAGTAATAGTAATATGAGTAGGTACGCTAGAAATAGTTCTACTAGTTCTAGCATTCATTTGTAAAATTTTATTTCTTTTTAAAAGAAAAAACTCCACCCCCTCTTTATATACTTGTTCACTAACAGCATTTTTTATATCTGAAATATCCATATCAAGCCTTTTGTGAAGCTTCTGAATTCTTTTTGTCTCTTATTGCACTAAAAACAAACTCTTTTAAATCATCATACTCTCTTTGATTTAAAAATCTATGTTTTCCTGTTGGTAAATTATTTAAATCAATTCCACCAAATGAAACTCTTTTTAAATCTACAACTTCTCTCTCAAAGTTGCCAAAAAATCGTCTTAATTCTCTATTTTTTCCTTCAGTAATTGCAACTCTAAGTCGCGAGTATTCTGGTCTATTTTTTAAAACTTGATATGCAAAAAATGGAGCAATAACCATCGTATCTATTTTTGTTTTTTCGTGAGCTCCAAGTGTTCCTTTTATTGTAACCCCTTCTTGCATAGCTTTTTCCATCTCTTTTGTTACAATTCCATTTATCTTAATATTATAAACTCTCTCTAAATTACTCTCCATTAATGCAGTTGCGATTTTTGGATTATCAGTTAAAAGCAAAAGCCCTTCACTTGCATAATCGAGCCGACCAATCGGGATAAAATGTCTAAATTTTGTAGGAAGTGCATGATAAATTGTTTTTCTACCTCTATCATCTACCTTTGTAACAAGTTCACCTTTTGGTTTATTATAAACTAAAACTGTAAATAAATTTTCTATTCTTTTAATAAATTTGCCATTTACAAAAACTTTATCATCTTTAATAACTTGAGTTGAAGGCTCAATTATTACTTTATTATTAATATTAACTTTTCCATCAGCTACCAATTTATCAGCTTCACGACGAGAATATTTAGTATTATGCGAAATAAATTTATTTATTCTTTCGCCATCTTCTTGAATTTCATTTTTTATAGCAGTGTTAATCTTTTTTTTATTTTTAACTTTAGCTAAATCTTCCTTTTTGATATTTTTTTTCATAATTTTTTTTATGTCATTTTTCATTGATTTCCTTTGATAGCAACTTTATTAAAAGATATTGTAGCAAAATTTACAGAGTTTTTTTGGCTTTAGAGCTTAATGGAGAAGTTTTTGCATAGAGATAAAACGAAGTAAAAAAGTGGAAGAGGTTGAAAATTCAACCTCACAATATCTAAAATAGATATTATCTTCCGCCCATTCCTGACATTCCGCCCATTCCTGACATTCCGCCCATTCCTGACAT
>DZAZ01000087.1 GCA_022729755.1 Helicobacter cetorum
TAAAATTACAATAAAGTTTATAGTATTAGACTAAAGTTTATTGGATTTTTTATGTCAATGAATAAAAAAGCAATAAAAAAGTAAATATACAAAATATAGCTAATATTTTTTGATATAATATCTTTGTTTTAAATTCGGAGCGTTATGATGATAGATATAATAAAAAATGAACTAAATTCTCATAAAGAGACCTTAGAAAAGAGTATAGAACAGCTTATCCCTGTTATTGCACTTGCTTCTCAAATATGTATTGAAACCTTAAGAAATGGTAATAAAATCCTAATATGTGGTAATGGCGGAAGTGCAAGTGACGCTCAACACATATCAGCAGAATTAACAGGACGATATAAAACTCAAAGAAAAGGACTCTCCGCCATTGCATTAACTACTGATACATCAGCACTCACAGCGATAGGTAATGACTTTGGATTTGAGCAAATTTTTTCGAGACAAGTAGAAGCTTTAGCCAATATTGGTGATTTGCTCATCGGTATAAGCACGAGTGGAAATAGTCAAAATATTATAAATGCTTTAAAAGTTGCCAAAGAAATGGAGTGTAAAGTACTTGGATTTAGTGGAAGAGATGGTGGATTGATGAATGAAATTTGCGATATAAATGTAATTGTGCCTTCATCTGATACACCTAGAATTCAAGAGATGCACATCTTAATAGCTCATATTTTATGTCAAGCGATAGATAATGAATTTGATAAAAAGTAATCTTTTTATAGCAAGAACACCTTTGCAACTTTTTAATTGTATAGAGGCTAAAGATAGATTTCATAAAAGTGAGCAAAATATACTTTTTTATCAATATCAACGAGAAATTGACAAACAGCAAATCGAATCTTTAATCATAAAAAATGATTGGCTAAAAGTAGTTAAATATCCATTAAATCCATTTAGACGCCTTTTACCTCAACTTTTTTTATTTTTTCTAAATGTTAAATATAAAAATAAAATAGACAGTTGTTATTATGGAGCATATAATAGTATAATTAGCTCATTGATAAATAAGATAAATCCAACAAAACTTATTTTAGTAGATGATGGAACTAAAACTTTAGAAATTGCAAGACTTATAAGTGAGCAAAATATTTCAAAACGAAGTTTTATAAAAAAAATAAGAGATAAAATTTTATCTTCAAATATAGATTTTATATACAATACATCACTTTTTACTATTTATGATTTAGAGCAATTTAATATAAAAAATAGTGTTATTAAAAATGATTATAGAAAGTATAAAAGTTATTTAAAATCGTTACCTTTTAAAGATATTGTCTATTTCATAGGAACAAATCTAAATGAAAAGATATTAAAAGATAGTAGCTCTTTTGAAAAATATATCCAAAATATTTTAGAATTTTATAAAGATAAAGAATTTATTTATATTTTGCATCGGTATGAAAATATTGACTATATAGCATCACTAGCTCAAAAATATAATTTTAATTATGTAAAATTTGATAATATTTTAGAAGTTATGATATCAAAAGAGGGTTTTATACCCTCTGAATTTGCTACATTTGGCTCTTCTGCGATTGAAACACTTCCACTTTTATATTCAAAAAGTCATTATAGAGTTTTTTGTATAGATAGCGATGATATTATTGAAAAACATCAAATCACTTTTAAAAAATTATATGCCAATTTACACTCAAAAGATTATGATATGCTTTGGTATAAAGGAGAATAATGTTTGAAACACCCATCAAAAAAGCACTCTTTTTTTTACTTTTTCCACTCTTTTTTTATCTTATTGATTATTTAAACTATTCAAGAGCAGGTAAAATTGCACTTATTGGTTTTTTATCCATAGGCTTAATATATAGTTTAAAACAGAGCTTTCCAAATAATAAATTTTTAAGATTCTTTACGCCATTTTTTATCCTTATATTACTCTTAAATATGAGTTTTCATGGAGCGTTGAGAGATATTTTTGGAGTTGAACAAGATGATATTATGGTAATTCAATCTATCTTCTCAACAGATATACAAGAGAGTAGGGAGTTTTTTTTACAATATCAAACTTATATATTAAAACACACACTTATTTTTATCTCTATGTATATTTTATATTTTTTTATAGTAAATAAAAAAGGCTTAGATTTAGATAAGCTCTATCTAAAAAAAAGTTTAATTATTTTCACTTTACTCTTTGTCATCGCTCATCTCAATCCTAGTATGAGACGCTCAAATCCCTTTGTATATTTTCCATACTACTACAATAAATGGCAAAAAAGTATTCAAGAGAGTGAAAAACTTTTCAATGAACTCAATAAAAATATAAAAGCTTCAAAGCTCAACACGATGCACTATGTAAAAAAAGAGCAAAAAAATACTCTAGTTTGGGTTATAGGAGAGAGTGATACTAGATATAATTGGTCACTTTATGGTTATGAACGAGATACAAATCCAAAATTATCTACTTTCAAAAATGAGTTATTGATTTTTAAAAATATCAAATCATCAGCACCCATTACCATTCCAGCTTTTGAACGAATGCTAACTCCAGCCACACTCAAAGAGCCTGAACTATGGAAAAAAACTCCTGATATTATTTCAATGGCAAAACAAGCTGGATATAAAGTCTATTGGATATCAAATCACACAACCGATAACTATGGTGAAATGAAACTTTTTAGTTCAAGAGCCAATACTACTATATTAACAAATAAAGGAAGTGCTAGAAGTGAAGGCTCTTTTGATGAAAGCCTATTTGAGCCATATAAACAAGCACTTACAGATGAAAATGAGAAAAAATTGATTATCGTTCATATGTTAGGTTCGCATCCAGCTTATAATTTTAGATATCCAAAAACTTACGATAAATTTAGTGGCTTTGATGATAGTGTTATGCAATATTTAAAAGCGAATGGGCGAGATGAGTGGGCGTTAATTTTTAGAAATCAATATGATAACAGTGTTCTTTATAGCGATTTTGTGAGATATGAGTTACTAAAAATACTTAAAAATAGTAAAGATGCTAAATATAGTTCATGGGTATATCATCCTGACCATGGAGAAGATGTTTGTCACAATGATAACTTTTCAGGGCATAACTATAAAGCAAATGAACAATGGGAAGTTCCTTTTATTTTTTGGAGTCCAAATGTAACAAATATGGATAAAAATATCACAACAAAAGCCTATCAACTAGATATGATGGAACATACTATATTGGGACTTTTGGGTATAGACGGAGAGTATTATGAGGAAAAAAGTGACTTGTTTAGGTAATATCTTTTAAAAATTTTATTAAAAACTCTTTATTTTTCTTTTCATCATAGTTTTCAACTAACTTATTATATGAGGAATCGATTACTCCCTCATAAGCTTTATTCAATAAATTATTTAAAGATCTTTCTAATTCCATATGATTTATCTGATAAGATAAAATTTCATTTACATTCTTTATATTTGAATATCTAAAAACACCATTCAAATTTTGATACCAAGCATATCCAAAAGTTAATGCACATTTCCCACCGCTTATTGCTTCCCAACCAGCTGTTCCTGTTACAACAGATACAAATTGAGAATGTTTTATGAGATAATAGGTATTAACTTTAGGAGAGATATATTTAACTTTTTTGATAGATTTTAAACGCTTAAAAAAGAATTTTCCTCTTTGTCTAGGTGTTTGTTTAGGGTTTTCTTTAGCATAAATAAACCAATTATCAGGAATTAAAGCACTCAATTGTTCAAGTGCAAGGAGTTGATCACTATATATATTGCCTAGCATCGATGTAGTCATTTCTGGTTGTAATTGCAAAGGAAAATAAACATATTTTTCATTAATATTGATATCTATAAGACAACTTTTATAAAATATTTTATTAAAATGTCGACACTCTTGTAGCTTTGTTATAATTCCAGAAAAAGTCATAGGCTTTGTTCTTTTAGTAAATAATTTGATACTATCAGAAAAGAAATTACCATAACATTTCTTTTTAGAATTTTTAAAATTATTCATGTAAAATAAATTTTTTTCAAATTTTTGTTCTATTATAAGATTATTGCTACTTTTATCTTGTTTGCTCATGATATTTTCAAATTCTTCAATACTTTCTACATAAAAAAATCTATTTGAGAAAAGTGTTTGAAAAGTAATAATAGTTTTTATTCCTAAACTTTTTGCACATAAATAAAGTACATAATCTGCTCCAAAATGAGGAAATGTAGAAAATAAAACATAATTAGCTTCTGTTGTTTTTAAGCTATCATAAAAAAAATGAATATACATATTAAAAATATGAAGCAATTCTTGAATACTTAAACTTTTAGAATAATTAACTCTCGAATACATATCAGAAAATTTTATAAAATGAGTATGAAATTCTACAATGATTTCTTCTTTAATGAAAATGGAAGATGTTTGAAGTTCATAAGGTTTATGAATAATATCATTTAAAGAAATTCCAACACCATTAACATTAGAAAACCATTTAACAATATTTGCCTCATTAAAACTTTTTAAAGCTTCGATTTGACTTTGAGAATGCCATCCCCAAACATAAAGATTTTTATTTTTCAAACCTATCTCCAAACTCATAATTTCTATCAGCCACTTTGCCCAAAATATCTTTTAAATACTTCGGGTGCATTCCATGACCAGGTCTGATACTTCGTATGTTTTCTTCACTAAATTTCTCACCTTTTTTGATATCTTTGCTCACATAAAGACTTCTAGCAAATCTTCGTGATTTTTTTCTTTTTTCATCTAGTGAATAATCCACTTTACCAATCAGATTTTGGGTATCTCTAATCGCTTTTATCATATCAGCAAACTCTTGTTTGTCTAAGCTAAATTCACTATCGACTCCACCAATGGATTTGTCGATTATAAAATGTTTTTCTATGACTTTCGCACCCAAAGTTGTTGCAACCACAGGAGCTAGGTGACCCATCGTATGGTCTGAAAAACCCGATATAACTCCAAAAGTCTGTGCAAGACTAGGTATCATGGCTAGATTTGCCTCGTCAAGTGGAGCTGGATAAGCGGAGGTACATTTTAAAAGCACGATATCATTATTACCAACACCTCGGCAAATATCCACTGCATCTTGAATCTCATCAATAGTCGCTATCCCAGTTGATATAATTACAGGTTTACCCTTGGATGCGGTATAGCGGATAAGCTCGTAATCTGTTATCTCAAAAGAGGCAATTTTATAAGCTGATGGATTGAACTGCTCTAAAAAATCTACCGCTGTTTTATCAAAAGGGCTTGAAAAAATATCTATATCAATACTTCTAGCATACTCAAAAAGTTCTTTATGCCACTCCCATGGCGTATAAGCTTCTTGATACAAATCATACAATGTCCGATTGTCCCACAGTGTGCCACCACTTACCACAAAATCTTCTTTGTTACAATTTAGTGTCAAAGTATCAGCTGTATAAGTTTGAAGCTTTATTGCATTTGCGCCTATCTCTTTGGCAACTTTGATAGTTTCAAGAGCATTTTCTAAACTACCGTTGTGATTGGCACTCATTTCAGCGATGATATAGACACCATCTCTATCTAAATCAAATTTACCTATTTTCATTGTAGGATTCTTCCCACTTTATTTCTAACTATATTAATATTCATTTTGTTCCTTAAAAAATTTATATTGATAACCTAAAACAGCCGTACCATTTGATTCTATATTTATTTGTTCTAAAGAAATGATATTTCTATCAAAAATATCATTCATCCACCATAAAACATCTTTAAACCCAAAATAATTTCTAATAAATACCGTACTAGAAAACCTTGGATTTATTTCAAAAATATAAAATTTATTCTTACTTTTTCTACTTTGAATATTTATGCAACCATTCAAATTAAAAGCTTCAGCGATAATCTTTGCATAATCATACAATATTTTTTCATTAGATATCGTGGCTAAGGAAGTCATTCCTCCTGTTAATTTTCTTTTAAAGCTTATAACTTCTAATTTATTATTAGACCTATATACCGTTGTTGTATATTCATCATCAATAGAACCTATGTATTCCTGTATTATATAATCATCATGATTTTTTATACTTTTTCGTAAAGATTCTAAATGATTTTTATCTTTTATCACATAAATATCTTTTGTAAAAATGGAATATTTACCTTTTAGTATTAATGGAAATTCAATTTGGTTTATAAAGTTACTAAATAAAAATGTTAACGGAGTATTTACAGATATTTTATCCAATGAAATACTTGTTACCAATTTATTTAGAAAGGTCTCAATAATATTTTGATTATTAATTAACACTTTAATATTTAAAATACTAAAAATATCCCTATTATTATTAAACCATATTATTTCCTGTTCAGATATAGGAATTACTATATCAATAACATTATCTTCAATTATCTTTATTATTTGATGCTTATAATATAAATGATTTGCTTTATGAACCTGATAAAATTTATCAATCTTATCCATTGCAAAAATATCTTTATTTATATCTGTTCCAACTATAAATAATTTTATTTGTTGTTGTTCCAGCAAAATATTTAATATATTAGCACCTATATCGCCACCAATTGATGTTACCAAAATATTCAATTTTTTCATTTTCTTTCTCTTTCCAATACATCAAGAAGATAATTTTTATCCTTTAATGTTACAATCATTTCAACTAATTTACTTTTATCATAATCATATCTAACATTTTCAAATTTTTTTTCTTCTAAATTAACTATGCTAAACGAACCTTGATTAAAATCTCTAGGTTGTCCTATGGAACCAGGATTTATAATAAATGTATCATTTATTTTTTTTTTCATAGGATAATGTGTATGCCCCAAAAAAATAAAAAGAACTTTAGATTGAAAATTTATTTCAGTATTTTTGTATACATAATCTTCTAAAAAATTATTTGGCGAACCATGGTATGCTTCAAAATACTGATTTTTTTCACATTCTTGTAAATTAT
>DZAZ01000002.1 GCA_022729755.1 Helicobacter cetorum
GAGTTTATTCAAATAGATACTACAAATATTTTATTTATTTGTGCTGGAGCTTTTGATGGAATTGAAGATATTATCAAAAAGCGACTTGGTGGAAATGCACTTGGATTTAATCAAGATAAAAAAACAAAAGAAGAGCGAGATTTACTATTGGAGTTGATTGAACCTGATGATTTAATTCATTATGGATTAATTCCAGAGTTAATTGGGCGACTTCACGTAATTGCAACACTAAATAAACTTAGTGAAGAGGATATGATTAGGATTTTAACTGAACCTAAAAATGCGGTTATCAAACAATATAAAAAACTTTTTGCAATTGATGAGGTTGAGCTTATTTTTGAAGATGAAGCAATTAAAGAGATAGCGGCACTTGCACTTAAGCGAAAAACTGGAGCTAGGGGGCTTAGAGCGATAATGGAAGAGATGATGCTTGATATTATGTATGAGTTGCCTGAACTTAAAAATCAAAAAGTGATAATTTCAAAAGAGGTTGTAACCGAAAAAACTCAACCTAAAATTATAAAATCGTAAAAGGGTTAATATATGCTAACCGATAAATTAATGGGTATGTTTTCAAATGATATGTCGATAGATTTGGGAACTGCTAATACAATTGTCATTGCAAAAGGCAAAGGGATTATTATAAATGAACCATCAGTTGTAGCCGTTAAAAGTGATAAATATGGTAAACAATCAATTTTAGCTGTTGGAAAAGAAGCTAAAGATATGGTTGGTAAAACTCCAGGAAGCATTGAAGCAATTAGACCTATGAGAGAGGGTGTTATTGCTAATTTTGATATAACTGAAAAAATGATTAGATATTTCATCGAAAAAGCCCATAAAAGAAAATCTTTTATTAGACCTAGAATAATTATTTGTGTACCTCACGGTTTAACTCAAGTTGAGCGAAAAGCGGTTAGAGAATCGGCTATTTCAGCTGGAGCTAGAGAAGTGTTTTTAATTGAAGAGCCAATGGCAGCAGCAATTGGAGCTGGACTTCCTGTAAAAGAGCCTCAAGGAAATTTAGTTGTAGATATTGGAGGAGGAACAACTGAAATAGGAGTTGTTTCACTTGGAGGCTTAGTACTTTCAAAGTCAATTAGAGTTGCAGGAGATAAGCTTGATACTGCAATAGTTGATTATGTAAAGAAAAAATATAATTTATTAATTGGTGAGCGAACTGGTGAAGAGATTAAAATTCAAATAGGCACAGCGATTACTATCGAAGAAGAGTTAAAAATGGTAGTTAAAGGAAGAGATAGAGTAAGTGGACTTTTAAATACAATTGAACTTAGTAGCGAGGATGTAAGAGAAGCGATAAAAGAACCACTTAAAGAGATAGCCGATAGCTTAAGGGATATTTTAGCAATTATGCCACCAGATTTAGCAGGAGATATTGTTGAAAATGGAGTAGTTTTGACTGGTGGTGGTGCATTAATTAGAGGACTTGATAAATATCTATCAAATATAGTTAAACTTCCTGTTTATGTAGCTGATGAGCCACTTCTTGCAGTTGCTAAAGGAACTGGAAAAGCATTAGAGGAGATAGATTTATTACAACAAATATCTTATGAATAGAACTATTTTTTTAGCTATTTTTTTTGGTATAACTTTTTTTTATACTTCTATAAATTATGGTGAAGATATAAAAAGTTATTTATTAACTATCACAAATAGGGTAAAATTGCTATATTTACAATCAATTGGTGGAATAGAAAGTTATTTTACTACAACTTTTAATCAAAAAGAGTTAATAGAAAAACTTCAAAAAGAGAATGAAGACAATAAAAAATTAGCAATACTTGCAATTGGTTTTGCAAATGAACTCAATAATTTAATAGCAAATCATAAAACTATAAAAGAGTTTCAATCGAATTTATATTTAATAAAAGTTATCTCTTATGCGAAATTTGGGGATTTATATAAATTTTGGATAGATTTTAATAATTTTGATGAAAATAAAATTTATGGTTTAATTCAAAATGGCTTTGTAGCAGGAATTGTTATAAATAAAAATTCAAAACCATTGGCACTACTTAATGGTGATGAAAAGTGTAGTTATGCCGTTAGTATTGGTAAAAATTCAGCCCCTGGAATAATTAAGGGTGTTGCTGGTAAAAATAAAATTATCGCCGATTTTATCCCATCTTGGATTGAAGTTGAGGTTGGAGATGAAGTTGTTACAAGTGGACTTGATAATATCTTTTTTGGTGGAATTAAAGTCGGTGTAGTTACTCAAATTGAGTATTCACAAGGCTATAAAGTCGCTACTATCAAGCCTTATGCAAATATTTTTAATCCATCATATTTTTATGTGGTAGATTTAAAACACTAATCTACTTCTCATATAACTCTAAAAATTTTTCATAAATCTCTTTTGCCTTTGCAATAAGTTCTTTATCAGTTAAAATTCCTGAAGTTAACTTTTGATATTTTTCTATCATAATTTCACAAATCATTTTAACTCTTATTTTATCTGGCTTAGTTATCTCATTTTGAGATGCAATTGCACTAACTTGAGCTAAATATTGGCTTCCTTCATTGATATAGTCAATAAATTTTAAAGAAATCTTACTTTGTGCCAAAATTGTAAAAGCTAATTTATTGTACTCATCCTCTTTTAGTGCCTCTTTTGATAATATAAATGCTTGTTCAAAATCACCCATCGTATAATAAAACTTAGCCGAAAGTGCATTTTGATAAGATGGACTAATTAAAAAATAAATTCCCATAAAACCCATAATTGCTAACGATACCGTACTCATTATAACTCTTGAGACAGTTCTATTTGATAGCATTTTCTAAAAGCCTCTCTTTTATGTATATTTTTGCCTCTTCATCGCTTAAATGTGCAATTGAAAAAGGCTCACTAGCAAAAAATTCAATTGTAGCAAATGGTTTTGGTACAACAAATTTATCCCAACTATTAAATCGCCAATATTTATCAGCTTTGTAATTAAAAATAATTATTTTTGTATCATTTTTTTTTGCAATTGCTACAACTCCATTTGCAATTGAAAATCTCGGACCCTTTGGTCCATCTGGAGTTATTGCAATATCTTTAGCATCTTTTAATTTTTTAAATACATTAAAAAGTGCTTTTGTTCCACCTCTTTTGCTTGAGCCTCTAATTGATTTAAATCCAAAAAAACCTATTAATCTTGCGATTATTTCGCCATCGGAGTGTTCACTTATCATTGCATAAATATCTCTTTTATCTCTTAATTTTTTATATAAAAACGGTTGCATTAAAAGTTCACCGTGCCAAAAAGTTACGATTAAAGGTTCATTTGATAAATTTTGTGGAATAAAAAACTTTTTTCTTGAAGTTAAGTAAATAAATTTTACTAAAATATAAGCTATAAAAGGAAGAAAAAAAACTAAAAGTTTATTTTTAAACTTCTTTATTTTTACTCCTTTAGTGTCGCTTCTAGTGAGTGTCTGTGAGAGTTTGTAATTTTTACTTTTTGAATTTGACCAATTAAGCTTAAATTATCCGATTTAACTTTAATTAAGTAGTTATTATCACTTCTGCCAATTAATTTTCCATCATCAAAATGTTCAAATAAAACTTCGTATTCATTTGCGACTTTTGAAGCATTTACCTCATCTATTAAAGTATCATTTAAGTTTTGAAGATAAATTAATCTATTTTCTGCTACCTCTTTTGGAATTTGATTTTCAAACTCACTAGCCTTTGTATTTGGTCTTTTTGAGTAGATAAAACTAAAAATTTGATTAAATTTAACTTGTTTCATAACATCAATTGTATCTAAAAAATCATTTTCATCCTCATTTGGAAAAGCCACGATAATATCGGTACTAATTGCAACATCAGGTACTAACTTTCTAAGTTTTAAAGCTCTATCTAAAAACCACTCTTTAGTATAACCTCTTTTCATATCGCGAAGAATTTTGCTTGAGCCACTTTGAAGAGGCATATGCATAGATTTTGCAATTTTTTTATTTTGGCTAAATTCTATCAAAAATTCATCATCCATGTGCAATGGATGGGGAGAAGTAAAGCGAATTCGCTCAACTCCATTAACTTCACTAACTTTTTTTAATAATTTCGTAAAATTTACTTTATCTTTAAAATTTTTTCCATAACTATTTACATTTTGTCCTAAGAGTAAAATTTCCTTAGCACCACTATCAACAACTCTTTTAACTTCATCTAATATAATATTTAAAGGAATTGAAATCTCTTCGCCCCTAGTTGATGGGACAATGCAAAAAGTACACTGTTTATCACAGCCAATTGATATATTTATATTTGCTTTTAAGGAATTTGAGCGAAAATCTTTAAATGGATAAGTTGACTCATCATAATTTATATCTATTTCAACAGATTTTGGTGAATTTATTACTTTTGAAATTTTAGAAACATTTCTAGCTCCAAGTACAAAATCTACAAATGGAGCTTTTTTTATTATCTCTTCTCCTAAGTGACTTGCAGTACAACCACAAACACCTATTTTTGCATCTTTTTTTTTGTTTTTATTAAAAGCTCCAAGTTCACTAAAGAGTTTATTTACGGGTTTTTCTCGCACACTACAAGTATTTATTATAATTAAATCAGCTTCTTTAAAGTTTTGTGTAGGAGAATATGAGTCGCTAAGTTCTGCTATGAGATGTTCGCTATCTCGAACATTCATAGCACAACCTAAAGTTTCAATGAAAACTTTTTTCATAAAATATGCACTTCATACATATAATTATCTTCATCAAGTCCATATTTTATATCTCTAAAATAGACACTATAGCCCAATTTTTCAAAATACTCTACAAATTCAATCATAGTTTTATGTGAATTTTCTCTATCAAAGTACAAAATTCTTTGACCAATTTTTTTAACATCTTCAACTATTTTTTCAATTTCAACTGTTTTTGGCTTATCGTTTAATTCTTTTCTTGCTATTTTTAGTTCCATATCAATTCCCTTAAACTCTTAATATTATTTAGCATAATAAACTTCTGATTATATCACTAGTTGGCTTAAAAACTTTTTTGCAAATATTAATCAATTATCAAGCACTTTTAAGTTAAAATTTTCGGTTAATAAATTTCAAAAGGAACTATTTTGGATAAAGTTGTAGATATTATCGATTCAATAGCCTACGAAAAAGATTTAAATGCTGAAGATGTAAAAAAAGTTTTAATTGAAGCAATTATTAAGACGGCTAAAAAGACTATTGGAGAAGAATTTGATTTTTCAGTGGATATTGATAAAAAAAATAAAAGTTTAAAAATTTTTCAAAATATTTTAGTTATAAGTGATAGTGATAAAAAAGCAAAAGATATAAAAAATTATATAACAATAAACAAAGCTAAAGAGATTGATGAAGATATTGAAATTGGCGATGAAATCGCTCACGAACTTACATTTGAAAATTTAGGTAGAAATGCAATAAATTTACTTTATCACGAGCTTGAAACTAGAATTCAAAACTTAATTGGTATAAAATTATTTGATAAATATAAATCAAAAGTTAATAAACTCGTCACTGGAACAGTTGTAAGAATTGATAATGATGAAAATACTTATATCGAAATAAACGAAGTTAGAGCAACTCTTCCAAGAAAAAATAGAATAAAAGGTGAGCAATTTAAAGTTGGAGATGTTGCAAAAGCTATCTTAAAATCAATAAATGTAGATAAAGATGGAATGGAAATTGAGCTTTCTCGTACAACTCCAAAACTATTAGAAGAGTTATTAAAACTTGAAGTTCCAGAAATAAAAGAGGGAAATATAATAGTTGAAAAATCTTCAAGAATACCAGGAATAAGAGCAAAAGTAGCACTAAGCTCAACAAATCCTAAAATCGACCCTATTGGCTCAACTGTCGGAGTTAAAGGTGTTAGAATACATGCAGTAAGTAATATTTTAAAGGGCGAACATATCGATTGTGTGGAGTATTCTCCTAAAATTGAAATTTTTATAGCAAGAGCATTATCTCCCGCAATTGTTTCGGGTGTTAAAATGGATGGAGACAAAAAAGCAATTGTGACAATTTCAAAAGACCAAAAGTCAAAAGCAATAGGTAAAAGTGGAGTAAATATTCGATTAGCTTCGATGATTACTGGAGTTCAGTTAGAGCTTAATGAAGTTGAAGGCTTAACTCCGAATAAAGATGACGGTGATAATAGCAATAAAAAAGCTGATTTAACCGACTTAATTTCACTATTTAAGGAATAAAATTAATACTCTTTAAATATCCCCTAACTTTAGGTGGAATTTTTTTAATCCTACACTCTTCTTTAAACTTTTTTTCAAGTTTGATTTTATAATAAGGTGCAATGTAAATTTTATCTTCAGTATATGAAATAGCGATATTTCCCGAAATTACACAATCTTTTGTTTTTATTATTTCATCTCTTTGAGCTTTTGACATTAATAAACCTAACTTTTTTAATATTTTATCGATATTTCGGATATTTTTAATTTCATCATTTAAATTTTTAAGTATAAAAAACTCTTCTTGATTTAATAAAATACTATCTTCATTTAAAAGTTTTTCATCAATTTCAAGATAATTAAAACTTTTTTTTATGCCACTTTCAAACTCTTTAATCAATTGATTTGCAAACTTATCTCTAAAATAATTTCTTTTATATTTTGTATCAAAATTTGAAAAATCTATAAAATATTTTATATTTTTTTTATCTAAAAAATTTTTTAATTCATCTTTTGAAAACTCTAATAAAGGTCTTAAAATAGTGTAATTTTCTTTTTTTACAATAGCTTTTAAACCCAAAAGTTCAACTAAACCAGCACCTTTACTTAATTGCATCAAAAACCATTCAAATTTATCATTTAATTGATGTGCCATTAAAAGAGTTTGATAGCTATTTTGTTTAATTATCTCTTCAAAAAATTCATATCTAATTTTTCTTGCATTTGCTTCAAAGTTATTAAAATTACAATTAACATCTTTTATAAAAATTTTTTTATTAAATTTTTGAGCTAACTCTCTCGCATAATTCAACTCATTAATAGCCTCTTTTCTTAGATTATAATTAACTATTGCAATATCAAAATTTATGCTATTTTCAATTAACATAAAAAATAGAGCAGTTGAATCAAGCCCACTTGAAAATGCTAATAAATTTTTTTTGTTTTTTAAAAAATCGGTATAATTTTTGCTTAACATCGCCTGAACCTAAATAATATTTTTTTAGATATAGTAGTTTAATTTTTATTAAAAAGTGTAATTTTTTGATAAAAATTATAAAAACTTATGAATATAGTCGGTATAATTCCAACTTTTAAGTAAGTTACATTTTAATTACAATTATGCTACAATATATCGCAAATTTTTAAAGGAGAGTTAATGAAGTTAGTAAAGCTTAGTTTAGCAACAATTTTAGGTCTTGGAGTGGTTAGTACTTTAAGTGCAAATACACTTGCAGAGGCACTTTCAAGTGGAAAGACAGCTGGTAAGGCAACAATTTGGTATCAAACAAATGACAATGCTGATTTATTTGATCAAGCAAGTTCAATGGGAGATGCAGGTCTTGAGTTAGGTTATGTAACTGGAGATTATAATGGTTTAGGATTTGGTGTAACTGCTTATGCACTTGATTCTCTTAATTTACACGATAGTATAGTAAGTGCAACTCCACACGGTGCATTAGGTGTTAATAATACTGATACTTGGCTTGGTGAAGCATATTTTACATATAAAATTGCTAACACTTCAGTTAAAGTTGGTAGACAAAATTTAGCTACTCCATTTGCAAATTCTGATACTTGGGCAGTTCATCCAAATAACTTTGAAGCTGTTGTAGTTATTAATACAGACTTACCTGATACGACTTTAATCGGTGCATTTGTAAATAAAGAAAGAACAAGAACTTCTAGCACATTTGGTGATTTCTATACTGATGATGGTGCTTGGATGTTAGCAGCAATTTACAATGGTGTAAAAGATACTCCAATGAAAATTTTTGCATATGATGTTGTTGATGTTGCACAAGCAGTTTATGCTGATGTTTCTACAAATGTAAATGTTTTAGACGGCGTAACAGTGGCTGGACAATATTTATCAATGATGCCTGATGCAGCTGGTTTAGATGATACTCACGGTTTTGGTGCAAAAGCATCTACAAAAGTTTCTGGTGTTAATGTAACTGGAGCAATCTCTTATACAAGTGATGGTGCATTACCCGTTGCAAATGCTGGTGATAAAATGACTAAAACTCCAATTTTCACAACAACAATTACAGCTGATGGTGATATCTCTTCTGCTCCTGATACAATGGGATATTTACTTTCTGGTGAAATGGAAGTTGCAAAAGATTTAACAACTACATTAACTTGGGGATTTTATGACCACGGCGAAAAATCATATGATGATGAGTCTTTAGCAGTTGAATTAGTTTCAATGTATAAAGGAATTCAAAATTTAGCACTATTTGGTGGTTATTTCTTTACTGACCAAGCAGCTGGTGTGTATTATGATAACACAGACGAAGTTCACGTTGTAAGACTTTGGGGAAGATATAGTTTCTAAGAAGAGTTCTTCTTAGTTCTCTATCCTACCTATTAATTTATCTTCCACTACTTCTGTTATCGTTGCTTTGTAAATTCTACCGTATTTTATATCTTCAACTTCACTATCATTGATTAAAATTTCACCATCAATCTCTGGTGCCCAAGATAATTTTTTTGCACTTAATAAATATTCGTGTTCATCGCTTTCTCCATCAATCACAACTTCAAAAGTTTTACCAATTTCGCTTTGTAATTTCTCTTCATTTATCTCTTTTATTATTTGACTTAAAATATTAACTCGTCTTTCAATCTCTTTTGGTGAAATTTTCTCATCCATCTCATAAGCTAATGTTCCCTCTTCATCTGAATAAGCAAAGATATTCACTCTATCAAATTTAAACTCTCTTAAAAATTCACAAACTCTCTGAAAATCTTCTTCACTCTCTTTTGGATGTCCCACGATTATGCTCGTTCTAATAAAGCTATCTTTTACTTTTTTTATCTCATTTAAAAGCTCTTTTAATTTAACCTCGCCCATTCCTCGCTTCATAATTTTCAGCATATTATCGCTGATATGCTGAATTGGAATATCAAAATAGTTGTGAAAAACTTTTGAGTTTTCAATCTTTTTAATCAAATCGCTCGAAGTTGTACTTGGATAAAGATATAAAATTCTAGCACTCTTTACTCCTTCAATATTTTCAACTTCATTAATTAATTTTATAAGTCCATCTTTTTCATCTTTATCTCTTAAATATGAACTACTATCTTGAGAAATAAAACTAAAATCATAAAACCCTTTACTTACAAGCTTTTTAACCTCGTTTACAATACTCTCAAGACTTCTACTTTGAAGTTTTCCTCTAAAGTTTGGAATTGCACAAAAACTACATTTTTGATTGCAACCTTCAGCAATTTTAATATATGAGTGATAGTTTGAGCCAGTAATTATTCGCTCCTCATTGTCAATTAAAAAAACTTGCTCTGAAAAAAGCGATTTTTTCTCATTAATTAACTCATTAATCTTTTCATAATCCCCAACTCCAGTGAAAATATCAACTTCAATAAGCTCTTTTGCAAGTTCATTTTTATATCGCTCACTAAGGCATCCACTCATCACTAAAATTGCGCCATCTTTTCGCTCTTCGTGAAGATTAAAAATAGTGTTTAAACTCTCTTGCTTCGCACTCTCAATAAATCCACAAGTATTCACAATAATAACATCAGCTTCATTCACTTCATTTGTTAATTCATAATCACTTAATTTTGCAAGCATAACTTCACTATCAACTAAATTTTTAGTACAACCAAGTGATACTAAATGTAACTTTTTACTCATTTAAACTTCTTCCTTTAATAAATTTTTAAAAAAGATTATATCTAAAAAAAAATTATTTTTTTAATGAAAATTGTATCGTTTAAGTGGTATCATCATAACAAAAGAAGTTTATAAAAAATAGAGAAGAGTAGATGAGTAATGGTATTAATGTAATAACTCAAAAGAGATTGGAAGGTAGTGCGGTTTCAATATCTTTTACAGATAAATATATGGTGGCTATAGATAATGCTTATGATATCTATCTTTTTTATAAAGAGGATTATAAAGTTTACAAAAGTACAAAATTATCAAAAAGCCACGAAGCAGGACACAGATATACTAAAGCTTTTTCTGTATCTGCAAATGAGTACTTTTGCATTCCATTATTTGGTACTTCAACAGCTGCATTAATTCACTTTGAAGATGGATTTAAGAAGATAAAAACCCTAAATTGGCATAGTGCTGATATTGAAGTTTCAAAATTTTCCGATAAATTTTCATATTTTGCAACAGGTGGGGCTGATGGAAAAATACTTATTTATGATACTGAAAGTGGAAATTTAATCTTATCACTTCCAAATAAACCAGATTATATATCTTGCATCTCTTTTGGAAACCATTCCGAATTCATAGTAATTGGTGCATTTGATAATAGTATTAGCATTTTTGATATTTCAAGAAATGAGGCTATTGCTGATTTTTTATTAACTGATGTAGTTGAGGGGTGCGAATTTTTCGATAACGATAGAAAATTATTTATTATTACAAGAGATGGATATTCAATTATTTATAATACAGAAAAAAAGCAAATAGAAACTAAAAATAAAAATTTTAAAGAGTGGCCAACTTCAATAGCCTTTACCCCAGATGAAAAATTTATTTTAATTGGCACAAGACAAAAAACATTATATGTCTTAACGACTGAAAATAATGAAATAGTTTTAGATGTTAAATTAAGTGGCATTGGAGTAGCGAGTTTAAAATTTTATGAAAAAAATTTATTAATTGGCTATATTGATGGTTCAATAGATATAATTGATTATTATATTTATGAAAAAGAGTTTGAAGAGTATATAAGTAAAAGAGAGTTTAATAAGGCAAGGGAATTATTACTACAAAATGTATTTTTAAGAACGCATCCATTAGTTGAAAAGTTTAACGAATCTTGGGAGCATGTCGTAATTTTAGCAATAGAGATGATGGGAAAAGGTTTAGGCGATGAAGCTTTAAAAATGGTTGAGCCATTTTTGGATGACCCAAATAAAAGTGAAGAGTTTAAATTTTATTTGGAGCATAAAAATCACATTATTACTTTTATCAATTCAGTTAGAAATAAAGATTTACTTGTGGCTTATGATTTGGTTGAAGATAATAAATTTTTAGAAAAACTTGAAGGTTACAAAGAGTTAGAAGGGGATTGGACAAAAGCTTTTAATGCCGCAAAAAAATTACTTCAAGAAGACCCTGAACTTAATCGTGGTAAAGCTTTGCAAATTTTAAAAGCTTATACTGCACTTCCTGCTAAAAAACGACAAATCAACTTTTTAGTTAATAATGCTAAAAAATTTGGAGAGGCTGACCAATCTGTAAAAATTAAAGATTTCAAAAAATATTTTCAAATGACTGAAACTTATCCATTTTTAAAAGAAGTTGATTTATACGACAAAGTGGTAACTTTTGGAGAAGGACTTTTAGTTAATTTATCTGGTTTTGAGCAAAAGCAAGATTATAAAAATGCACTTGGAATTGCCGCAAAATTACAATATTTTACACCTTTTGCTGAAGTAGTTGCTTCAAAAGTAAGACTTATAAAAGCAAAATTAAAGTTTATAGAATCAGTTTCAATGAACAATGAAAAGTATGCTTATGAGCAAGTTGAAAAAATTCCAGAATTAAAAATGCTCCCACAATTTGAAGAGTTAGAACATAAATTTAAAGTTGTTTTAGATGCCGCAAATCACGAAGCATTTCAAGGTTATCCTCAAAAAGTTTTAGAGAAGTTTAAAAATTATATGTTTATCGATTATTGGTCTAGTAAAATTGGCTCTGTTATGAAACTTGCTTATTTAAATGAGTTAAAAGATAATGCTAGAGATAAAAGTATTATTTGGAAAGATAGTTTAATTGAGTATGTTACAAGATTTTCAAAAGACCCAGAAATTCAACAACTTTGTAAACAATTTAATAAAAGTGATGAGCTTGATGCTGTTGCAATTCAAGGCGATACAATGGGATATAAAAAGTATGAGTATTTAAAAAGTATTATTCTTAGAAAAAAAGAAGAAGCAAAATCTGAAGTTGATAAAATCAAAGAGAATTTTGATGTGAGTAAATTAATTTAAGTTGAAATTTTTTTCATAAGTAATTTTTTTTCAAAATCTATATAAAAATATAAGGTATCTCAAAAGAGATTTATTTGTCAAATCTCTCATTATAATCATACCTTTCTACACAAATATTAAAGAGAACGGTTATTGCTTTATGAAACTAAAAAAGGTTTTGAAATTATGGAATTGAGATTAAAAAAAGATTTAATCAATTGGTGAAAAGTGCAATAAGTGTAAAAGAGAGAGCTACAAATGGGCTTAAACTATTGATTAAAAATGTTGAATTGTTTTCACAAGTTCAAGCAAGTTGGAGGTTTTTCAATAATAATAGTGTAACAGTAGAAGCACTTTTTGATAAAATATCAGAAAATTTGGAGACAGAGATAGATACTCATTGCGATAAATATCTATTGGCAATGTCAGATTGGTCACATTTGGATTATAAAAAGCATACATCAAAAAAAGAGCTAATATCTAAAAACAAAAAAGATAACTGTAAACAATTAGGCTATGATTTGCAAACAACAATAGCAGTGAGCGATAAGAGTGGACAGCCCATAGCACCGATAGTACATAACTTAAAAACAAGTAAGAAAGTTTATTCAACTTATGATAATAATATATCAAAAGAAGCTACACACTTAGAAGAGTTGGCTTTGCGAACTAGGTGGATAAAGGAAAATTTAAATATAAAAAAACAGATAGTTCATATTGTAGATAGAGAGGCAGATAGTATCGCATTTATGCGGGAATTAGATAAAAATAACGAGAAGTTTCTCTTAAGAGTAACTAATACAAATAAAATTCACTATTTAGAAAACAATGAAGATATAAAACAGATAGATTTAGCCGATAAATTGGGACTTGGCAAGTAATAATATAACTCAAATCAAAACTTCAAAAAAAACAAGAGATTCTTTATTGCCAAAATTAATGAGCGGGAAAGTGATGGTGGAGATATGAAGCAATCGTTTAATGTTGAAAATTTTATAAAAATATATTATGACGAAAACAGAAAGGGTGATTATTTAGATGGTATATTTCAAGAATTTGGCGAATTAAAAGACATTGGACAAGAAATTAAACAAATCAATCAAAATTTTAGAGATAAAGTATATACAACACAAGCAC
Organism: Helicobacter cetorum; assembly: GCA_022729755.1. Lineage (GTDB taxonomy): Bacteria > Campylobacterota > Campylobacteria > Campylobacterales > BB28 > BB28. The sequence continues at coordinate 13,274 of DZAZ01000002.1, forward strand.
AAAAAGAAACTGCAAATCAAAGAAAAGAGGAATTATTAAAAAGTAAATTTGATAAGTTGGGAATAATATTATTAACTGTAGAAGAAAAAATCGATAAAAAAAACTATCACATATCTATGATTACTAAATCCATCAAAGGTAAAACAGTTTATACAATAGATAGAAGCAACATTGAAACATTTTTTTTATTTAAACAGATTCAAAAAAATATACAGCATTCATTTAAAGTAAAACAAGCTGATAGAAATAAAATAGTATCTCAAGTAGTAAATATGCTTGATAATGGATTTCCAAAATATATTATAAGAACTGATATTACAAGCTTTTATGAGTCTATTCCTCATGATGAATTAAAAAAAGTCATAAGTAGAAATCATATACTAAGCCCATTATCTAAAAAAGTTATCAATGAAATCTTAAGACAATATCAGTCTATAACTGGTCAGGATAAAGGGATACCAAGAGGAATAGGCATAAGTGCTTATCTTGCAGAGTTGTATATGAGAGATTTTGATTATGACATCAAAAACTTGAATAATGTAACTTATTATGCAAGATATGTGGATGATATTATCATTATTTTTACACCAAATAATAAGTATGAAAGTATTGATTATTTAAGTTTGATAAAACAATGTATTTTAAAAACTAAACTAAGTTTAAATGATAAAAAGACCGAAAAAATTGATTTTCTCAATATGAAAAGCTATAAACTAGAGTTTTTAGGATATCAAATTAATTTTAATCATATTAAAAAATTAGAGTATGAAATTAATATCAATCTTAGTCATAAAAAATTTAGAAAGTATCAAAGAAAAATACAATCAATGATAAACAACTACAATCTTTCAAGTAAATTTGATGAAAAAAAAGCAAGAAAACAAATGATTCGACAATTAAAATACTTAACTGGAAATATTAGATTTTTAGGAGTAAAAAAAGATATTCTAATAGGAATTTACTTTTCAAATCAAAAATTATTTAAAACTGATAGTTTAGAAAAGCTTGATAATTACTTATATACAAAAATAGATAAACATGTAAAACCATATACAAAAATTACTTTAGATTTAATGCAATTAAAAGATAAGCTAAAAACTTATAGTTTTAAAAAAGGCTTTGAAGAAAAAATATTTTATAGATTTAAGAAAAGTAAATATATTAAATTTTCATCAAAAGACTTAGAAGAAATTTTATCTGGTTGGAAAAATTTATGAGCAAAAAATTTAAAAAGAAACAAAAAATTACATACCTAAAAGAAAGAGCCGTTTTATCAGATACTCTGCCTTATGAAACACCAGCGATTTTTTCAAATAAATATTTTTATAGGTTTTTAATTCAAAATAAAATAGAAATACAAGATAGTGAAATTAGTTTTGATAATTCAAATCCAGATATTATTCAAATATTAAAACTTTTATTAAATGTTAATATTGATGACGGTCGAGCTCTTTTTAAAAAAAGTGAAAGAAATATTCCTTTTACTTTTAAAATTGCACATAAAAAAAATGATTTTAGAAATTTGTCTTTGATTCATCCATTAAATCAGTTGATGGTTGTAGATTTTTATGATAAATATAAAGACAGTATAAGATACTTTTCAAATCAAAGTGAATTTTCAATTAGAAAACCATTTAAAATTGCAAAGAATAGATATATAAATGACTATCTTAAAAAGCAAAAAAAAGGACAAACCTCTCACAGTAAAATTGAGATACACGATAAAGAAGAAGAACACTTAAAAAGTTTTTTTACTTATAAAAAATACAGTAATATTCACGGATTCTTCGAGTCGTATGAATATCAAAGATGTGAAAAAAAATTTGAAAAACTTTATAAATTTGATATTAATAAATGTTTTGACAGTATTTATACACATACTATTGCATGGGCACTTTTAAACAAGGAAATAGTAAAAGATAATTTAGATAAAAAATTAGATGCTACATTTGCAGGAAAGTTTGATAAATTGATGCAAAATATGAACTATGGAGAGACAAATGGCATTTTAATTGGTGCAGAAATTTCTCGCATATTTGCTGAGCTAATTTTACAAAAAATAGATAAAAATGTACAAAATAAACTTAGAAAAAAATACGAATATTTGCATAAAACTCACTATGAAATTTTCAGATATATAGATGACTATTTTATTTTTTATGATGACGAAGAAGTCAAGGATAAAATAATTGAAACTTTTAAACATGAATTAAAAGAATATAATTTATATGTCAGTGATACCAAAACAATTGAATTCGTAAAACCAATTATTACAGATTTGACAATTGCAAAAACAAAAATAACAGACTTGATAAATGAAAACTTTAGTTATAAAATAACAGACAATACAACTGACGATGAAAAACAATGGAGTATTTCATTAAGATCTAGAGATGTTATAAAAAGATTTAAAATCATAATTAAAGAGACAAATATTGACTACAAAGATATTTTGAACTACTCAATTGCAACAATAGAGAAAAGATTTTTAAAAATAATTGAAAAACTTAAAAATTATGATAATCATCGGTTATATGTTGATATGTTTGTTGCTTTCACTATTCAGCTACTAGATTTTTTGTTTTTTATATATTCCGTATCACCTAGAGTTACATCGACTATTAAAATAGTTTCACTTATTAGTAAATTATTACAATTTATCAAAGATGATAGATCGAATAAAAAAATACTAAAAAATTATCAAGTTGAATTAATTTATAAAAAAATTTATGATGAAATTTTTCAAATATTGAAAAAAAATAGATTAAAAGAATATACACAGAATGAAACATTGTATCTATTGCTTACATTGAATGAGTTAGCTAAAGATTACAGGCTAGATGCTGAGTTCTTAATTGAATATTTTTTTAATGATGGGATAGAACTAAATTACTTTGTAATAGTAAGTTTACTTTATTATATAAAGGATATTCGTCGGTATAGTGAAATAAAAATTAAGCTCTTAGAATGGATTGAAAATAAATTCAAAAATTGCAATATAGACCATTTGAGAAAAAATACAGAATTAACATTGTTGTTAATGGATTTAATGACCTGCCCATATATTAGTAATTTAGATAGAAATAAATTTTTATCTTTAAATGGCATAACTGATTCAGCTATTCAAACTAAAATCATTTGCTTTTCATCAAAACAAAAATATTGGTTTATTAAATGGCAAGATTTTAACTTGGCTGAAGAGATAGAAATGAAAAAAAGTCAGGAAGTTTATAGCTGATGTATAATAAAATAGTAGTTCAAATCATCCCGAACAAAATAACTTCACACACAAATGTTTTAGTAAATGCTTTGATTAAAAAGGTATTTACTTATAATGTAGCGAGTTCGGGCTACATTTTTATTAAGACACTTTTTCCACCTCTTAACAATGTGCTAAAAAGAGGGTTTTCTTTATGAATAACACCCCACTATACAAAATTACATCAAAAATACTAAAACTCTCCACTAAAATTAGTGAAGAGCTTACAAAACTTCAATTGAATGGTGCTACAAAAGTAAATCCAATGCTACGAAAAAAAAATCGTATCAAAACATTAGCAGGGACTTTGGAGATAGAGGGTAATTTTTTAGGAGAAGCAAAAATTACAGCTATTTTGGATGGTAAAAGAGTTTTAGGAACTTTAAAAGAACTAGCTGAAGTAAATGGAGCTATAAAAGCCTATGAAAAACTTGATAAGTATAGATTTGATGAACTAGATGATTTACTTTTAGCACATAAAATTTTAATGAGTGATATTTTAACAACAGCAGGAAATTTTAGAAATGTGAATGTAAAAGTTGGTGAGCATATCGTTCCACAATCACATATAATAAATTACTTAATGAAAAATCTTTTTTATTGGCTAAAAAATAGTGATGAACATATGCTTTTAAAATCTTGTATATTTCACTATGAATTTGAATTTATACATCCGTTTTCAGATGGAAATGGCAGAATTGGAAGATTTTGGCAAAGTGTTATTTTAAATAGTTTTAATCCAATTTTCTCACTTCTACCAATTGAAAGTATAGTAAAAGACCATCAAGAAGAGTATTATAGTGCGATTGAAAATTCCACTGCACTTGGCGAAAGCGCTCCGTTTTGTGAATTTATGCTTGAGATGATATTAAAATCTATGCAAAACACTTTAAAAAGTGACCCAAAAAGTAACTATAAAAGTGACCAAAAAGTTTTATTACTAATGCAAGAGAATAGCAAAATTACTATAAATGAGCTGATGGGAAAACTCTCTATGAGCGAATCTGGTATTAAAAAAGTTATAAAAAAATTAAAAGATGAGGGGATTATAAAAAGAATTGGGAGCCTGAAATCAGGAGATTGGAAAGTAAAAATATAAAGGAATTTAAATGCTTAATATAATCGGTAATGGAATGAAGCCTTATGATTTAAAATATATTGATATAAATTTTAGCGATTTTGATATGGTAATTTGCGATAAAAATTTTATTGGTGAAGCTGAAAATTTATATAAACTTAGTTTTACTGAAGCTAAAGAGATGATTTTAGCAAATGCCAAAGAGAAAAATTTACTCTATATTGTGAGTGGTTCGCCGTTATTTTATTCTGGTGCAACTGTTATTTTAAATCAACTTAAAAATGAAGATATAAATTTTAAAATTATCGATAATAGTTCCTCAAAAAGTTATCTTTTAGCAAAATTAGGAATTGCAGAAAACGAAATAAATTGCCTAAGTCTTCACGGAAGAGCTAAAATTGATTTAACTAAACTTTTAACTTTAAAATATACTTTTATTTTATGCGATGAATTTAGTATTAAGCGATTAAAAAAAGCCCTAAAATATGTGGATAATTTTAAAGTGACAATTGGCTCAAGATTAGGATATTTGGATGAGCTTATTAAAGAGATTGATTTAAATTTTAGAGCTAAAATGCCTTATGTTTTACTGATTGAGAGAAATTATGAGCCACTAAATACAATCTCAAAAGATGATGAGTTTGCAAAAGATAATGAAATGATTACAAAAGAGTATAAAAGACATCTTAGTTTGCAACTACTTGATTTAAGTCCAAATTTAACTCTTTGGGATATTGGTTCTGGAAGCGGTTCAATTTCGATTGATGGCTTTAAAAGATATAAAATAAAAACTTTTCTTTTTGAGAAAAATGAAAAAAGAGCCAAAGATATTGAGCAAAATTTAGCAACACATAAAGTAATTGATGCCGAATTAATCGTTGGAAATGCTAAAGATGAGATTAAAAAAATTGAACAAAATCCAGAGCGAATTTTTATCGGTGGAGGAGGAGAAGAGATTATTAGTGAATTAGTTTATTTATATGAGAGACTTGCTAAAAATGGAATTTTAGTTGCAAATTTTGTTACACTTTCACATTTAAGCCAAGCAATTGAAACTCTAAAAAGTGCTAAAATTGACTTTGAGATAAAGAGCATTTCACTCACAACTTATAAAAACTCACTTTTAATTAGTGAGCCTGAACGAATACTATTTCAAATAAAGGTAGTTAAATGATATATTTTATTGGAGCAGGACCAGGTGACCCTGAACTTTTGACTATTAAAGCCAAAAATATTCTTGAAAGAGCTGATATGATACTCTATACTGGAAGTTTAATTCCAAAAGAGATTTTATCATTTGCAAAAAAAGATGCAATTATCAAATCTTCTGAAAGCTTAAAGTATGATGATATTTTTTATTGTCTCAAAAAATATGCAAACACAACTTTAGTTAGACTTCACACGGGTGACCCAAGTTTATACTCAACTATTGCAAAACAGATTGAATTTTTAAAAAGAGAAAAAATTGCTTATGAGGTAATTCCTGGAGTTAGTGCAAGTTTTGGTGCAAGTGCATCTTTAGGGATTGAATACACAATTCCAGGAGTTTCGCAAACTTTGATTTTAACAAGAATTGAGGGGAACACTCCAAATCCTGAACAGTTAGAAAATATTTTAAATTGCAAAAACTCTTCAATTGTTTTTTATCTCTCAATCAATTTAATTGCAAAATTAAAAGAGGTTGCTTATAAGTTAAATTATCCAAAAACAACTCCTTGTTGGGTGATTGAGCGGGCTACTTGGGTTAATGAGAAAGTTTATAAAGGCACGATTGAAGATATTGAAGAGCAAGTAAAAGATATAAATGGGATTGCACTAATTCTTTTTGGAGAATTTTTAAATCAAAAAGAAGCCGTTTCGTCGCATCTTTATAGAGTATAAATTTTGAAATTAAAAGTTGTTATAATTTATGATGGAAGTGAATTTTTTGGCTCACAACTTCAAAAAAATAAAAAAAGTGTAATTGGTGAAATAAAAAAGGCACTAAAACTTTTAAATATTAACTCTCAAATTAATGCAAGTGGTCGAACGGATGCTGGAGTTCACTCTACAAATCAAGTAATTGATTTTGAAGTACCAAATTATTGGAATGATTTGAATAAGCTTAAAGATGTATTAAATAAAATTTTAATGCCAAATATTTATATAAAAAAGATTGAGGAAGTTTGCGAAACTTTTCATTCTAGGTTTTTGGCTAAAAAACGAACTTATCGATATATAATAACCACAAAAAAATTTAATCCATTTGAAGCAAAATATGTAAGCTTTATAAGTAAAATTGATGAAGTTAAAATAAAAGAAGCTATCAAACTCTTTGAAGGTGTGTATAATTTCAAGTATTTTAAAAAGTCAGGAAGTGGAAATATTAGCGATATTAGAGAAATTTATAAAACTATGTTTTATAAATATAAAGAGTATTATATTTTCTATTTTGAAGCAAACTCATTTTTAAGAGCTCAAATAAGATTTATGGTAGCTTTTTTACTAGAAATTTCAGATAATAATTTGACAAAAGATGATTTAAAACTTCAGTTAAATTTAATAAAAAACTTCAAGTTAAAACCAGCTCCACCAAATGGCTTATATTTAAGCAAAGTTAAATATTCCCCACTTAAAAAAGTGGGGATGAATTTATAATTTATGGACTAACTGCGTGAGGAATGTAAAGTCCTAAGATTTCATATTGAAGATACCAAGTAGCAATTGAAATAATATATCCCAACATAATTGTCCAAGCATATTTCATATGAGAGTTAAAAGTGTAAATTCCTCGTAATTTTCCCATAACTCCAACTCCAGCGGCTGAACCAAAGCTAATTAAACTTCCACCAATTCCAACTGTTAAAGTTACAAGCATCCATTGGTCAAGCCCCATTTGTGGGTCAGCTTTTAAGATTGCACTCATAACGGGTACATTATCTACAATTGCTGAAAGTAAGCCAACACCGATATTTGTTACAGTTGGACCAGCTATGTCGTAAAGATGTGCTGCAACTGCTAAATAACCTAAAAAGTGAAGTCCTCCAACTGCTGCTAAAATACCAAAGAAGAAAAGTAGTGTATCATTTTCTATTCTTGAAATGCTTTGGAAAACATTAATATTTTCTTGATGTCTTCTTTTAAGTGTAAAAGCATAAAGTTTCAAAAGTGAAAGCCCAAACATCATTCCCCACATTGCTGGTAAATGAAGCACTTGATGGCTCATAACGGCTGAAAAGATTGTAAATGCACCAAGCCAAATTATAACTTTTCCACCTTTTTTAATTACAACAGGTTTTTCTTTTGATGCATCAAAATGTGGTTGAGCATCTGGTACAAATCTTGATAGTAAATAACCCGTTACTAACCATCCAATAATCGAAGCTGGAAATAAAAATATAAAATCTCCAAATTGTCCTTTTCCTGCCGTCCAAGCCATTAGTGTTGTAATATCTCCAAAAGGCGACCAAGCACCACCAGCATTTGCAGCAACAACGATACTAATTGCCCCTGGAACTAAAAAGTTTTTATTCTCTTTTTCAATAGTTATAAGTACGGTTGAAAGAATTAGTGCTGTTGTTAAATTATCAGCCACGGGGCTTAAGAAAAATGCAATTGCTCCTGTTGCCCAAAATAGTTTTTTATAACTATAACCTCTCGAAGTTAAGTTGTATTTTAGGGCATCAAAGACACCTCTTTCTATTAGCGACTCAATATAAGTCATTGCTACAAATAAGAAGAAGAATATTTGAGCAATCTCTAATATTAAATGCTCAACTTCTTGCTCTAGCAAATGAGCATCAAGCCCATTAATTGCATAATAAATTGCAATCAACATAAATATAAAAATACCAATAAATAGGGCTGGTTTTGCTTTATTTATATGAAATTTATCTTCAGTTGCGATGAAAAAGTATCCAACAACAAAAATAATTAATGATAAAATACCGACCCAACTTGAAACTAAGCTAATGTGTTCCATTTTTATCCTTTAATAATGTAGTGAGCTCCTAGCGATTCTTCTCGTTTTATCGCACTTTCAACTATATTTTTAGCAGTTAAAAGCTTAAATCTTAAAAATTCACCAATTTCACTTGCTAAAAACTTATTTATCTCATTTAGAGAAAACTCAAGCTTATCTTTATATCTGACAATTCCGACATAATTCCACATTAAATCCTTTAACTCTTTTTCTATCTTTTCATCTCCTTTTTTGATTAATTGTTTTGTTTGAAGTGTAAATTTTACCATTTTAAAATCAAAATTTTTACATAAAATATCTTCTATTGCTATTTTAGAAAAAACTAATCCTTCAAGCAAAGAGTTACTTGCTAATCTATTTGCACCGTGAACCCTTGTACAAGCCACTTCACCGATTGCATAAAGATTGCTAAAATTAATTACTTTAGCATTCAAATCAGTTTTTATTCCACCCATTGAGTAGTGATAAGCTGGAGAAATTTCAATTTTATCTTTTGGCACATTAAAGCCAAACTCATTTAAATTATAATAAATATTTGGAAATCTTGTTTTAAAAAAACTCTCATTAAAATTTTCAAATGAGAGATAAACTTTTGAATTGCTCTTTTGTTTATAATCAAATATTGCCCTACTTACGACATCTCTAGGAGCAAGTTCGCCTTTTTTGTCATAATCGAATAAAAATCGTCTATTAAAATCATCAACTATCAAAGCCCCCTCACCTCGCAATGCTTCGCTTAAAAGATTAGCTTTATTATCTTTTGAAATATAAGCGCTTGGGTGAAATTGTATTAATTCCATATCAATTAATTCAATACCTTTATCTAAGCAAATCCCTTGTAAATCGCCACTTATAGTTTTTTCGTTGGTTGAATATTTATAAAGCGAACCTATTCCACCTGTTGCGATAATTACACATTTTGCATAAATGTGTTTTAATTTATTATTATCTAAAACTTCAACACCATAGCAAATATTGTCTTTTATAAGTAAATCTGTAACAATGAAATTATTAGCGATTGGGTGTTCATTTTGCTCCATCAAAAATTTATGAAGCATTCTTCCCGTAGCATCTCCATCAGCATGTAAAATTCTCTTAATTGAGTGAGCCCCTTCTTTTGTGTAGGCTAAATTTCCATACTCATCTTTATCAAACTCAAATCCACGATTAATTATATCTTTGATTACTATCAAACTATTTTTACTTAAGATTTTTAAAGCTTCAAGTGAGCAATAATTATCACCCGCTTTCATAGTGTCGCTAATATGTAAATCTATATCGCTCTCATCAATTGCAGTTGCAATTCCACCTTGAGCATAAAAACTATTTCCTTGCCAAGGCATTCCTTTTGTAATAATTAAACACTTTTTATCTTTAGGAATATTAGCACCTGCATAAAGTCCTGAAATACCACTTCCTATTATTATAATATCAAACATTATTTTTTACTTTTTTGAGTATAAATGGGGTCACTTTTATAACCACATCCAATAATACTCAAAGTTAAAAATGTTATAATAACAATATGAAAGATACTAAATTTATTATTCAACATTTGAAAAATGACCCCCGATTTAGCAAGTTAAAGCAATATGAATGTTTTAATAAATTAAAAAAAATATTATCAACTAATTTACAAAATGCGATAAAATCAACGTATGAAAAAAATAATATTTTATACTTCATATTAGTAAATCACATATATAAAATGGAATTTAATTATAGCTTAAAACTAATAATTAAATTATTAAATACACTTAAATCTGAACATATTGAGTGTCGAGAAATTAAAGATGTAAAATTTTTTATAACGAATAAAATTGATGATTTTAAAGATTTAGAACAAAAATCTACAAATATTTTTTATGAAGAAAAATCTAAAGGTGATTTTAAAAATTTAGCTGAAGACAAAAAAATAAAAGAGATTTTTGAAGATATAAGAAATATAATTTTAAAAAATAATAATAAAGAGATAGAAAAAGAATGAGTTTAGAAGAATTAATAAACAGTTTAACATACGAAGATTTACAAAAAATAAATGAAGAGTTTCAAAAAAAAGAGTTGAAAACTCCAATTTTTTTATACTCTAAAATGACAATGGAAATCTTAAATTCAATAGTAAATATAGAAAAAGAGTATAACAAACATAGATTAGATGAATGGTTTAATTTTGAAATCAAAATAGATAAAGAAAGCGAAATATTTTTGCTTGAACTATTAGAAAGAAATGAATTTTTACTAAAAAGTTATAATGAAGAAGAGTTGAAAATGAAATTTTTGTCTCTCATATTAAATAGAGTAAATTTTCAGACAATACAAAAAAGAGTTAGAGATTTTTATGAAGCTAAATTAACTTATAAATCTGAAAATTTTATACTAACAGGTACGACAGATTATTTGGTTTCAAAGGGATTAGAGTATGTGCAAAAACCATATTTTTTTATTCAAGAGTTTAAAAAATCAATCGAAAACTCTGACCCTGAACCTCAATTATTGGCTGAATTAATATCCGCAGTTGAACTTAATAATGCTCATTTTATGAGAGGTGCTTATATTATTGGCGAAAATTGGTACTTTGTGATTTTAGATAGAGTTACAAAACATAACTATAAATATTATGTAAGTTCATCTTTTAATGCAACGAAAATAGAAGATTTAAAAGCAATTTATAAAAATTTACTATATGTTAAAAATGAGATAATGGAGTTAGAAGCTAAATGATAGAAATAAGTAAAAAACTTTTAAGAACAGTTGGTAAAACAAATGCTAAATATAATTTAATTGGTGAGGGTGACAAAGTTTTAATTGGATTAAGTGGTGGAAAAGATTCGCTAACTCTCGCACATATTTTAAAACGAATGCAAACTCATACTCCATTTAAATTTGAATTTGAAGCAGTTACGATTACTTATGGAATGAGTGAAAAATTGGATTTTTTGAGTGAACATTGCAAAAAATATGACATAAAACACTCTATTTATGACACTGAAATTTATGATATTGCAAAAGATAAAATTAGACACAATAGCTCATATTGCAGCTTTTTTAGTAGAATGCGACGAGGTGCTTTGTATACCTATGCACTTGAAAATGGTTTTAATAAATTAGCACTTGGTCATCATCTTGATGATGCGGTTGAGAGTTTTTTTATGAATTTATTTTATAATGGTTCAATGAGGGCAATGCCTCCTATTTATAGGGCTACAAATGGACTTTTAGTGATTAGACCTTTAATTTTTGCAAGAGAAAAGCAATTAATTGGTTTTGCACAAAGTAATAATTTTATGGTTATAGGTGATGAGGCTTGTCCTGCGATGAGGTTTGATGTTAAAAGTCCATATGCAAGGGAAAAAACAAAAGAGTTTTTAGCAAAACTTGAAGATGAACAAAAAGATATTTTTACAATGTTTAAAGCTGGGTTTGAGCATATTCACTATGATACATTTTTTGATAAAGAGATGTTAAAAGTTTAATCTACAATGCCGATTAAGTAGAATATAAATTGTAATTAGGAGAAAAAATGGCTGATGAAAAAGATAAAAAAGAAGAAAATGGCAAGAAATCTTCAAGTTTAGTTTTGATTATAGTAGGTATTTTAGTTGTTGTAATTTTACTAATTGGTGGAATTGTAGCATTTATGCTTTTATCAAAAGATGAAACGGCAACAGCCACAACATCAGCAGATGGAACTCAACAACCAGTGCAAAGAAAACAACTCGATGATTTAAGTGTTGGTCCAATTTTTCCAGTTGACCAATTTATTGTAAATTTAACAAGCGATGGTGGAAAAAGATTTTTAAAAACGAAGTTAGAATTAGAGTTAAATGATGCTGATTTATTGACAGAATTAGAAGGTAAAAAACCGAGAATAAGGGATATCATTATTAGAGTTTTATCATCTAAAACAGTGGAAGAAATTTCAACTCCAAAAGGTAAAGATAAGTTAAAACAAGAGTTAATTACTCAATTAAATTCAGTTTTACTTGATGGTCAAGTTGTGCGATTATATTTTACAGAATTTGTAATTCAATAAATTATGCAAAAAACTTTTATAATTGCTGAAGCTGGAGTTAATCACAATGGCGATTTAGAGTTAGCTAAAAGGCTTATAAATATTGCTGTTATGGCTGGGGCTGATGCCGTTAAATTTCAAACATTCAAAAGTGAGCATTTAGTTAAAAAAGATGCTAAAAAAGCTTCTTATCAAATCAAAAACACAGAAAATAGCGAAACTCAATATCAAATGCTTAAAAAACTTGAACTTGATATGAAAGCTCACAAAGAGTTGATTGAATATTGCAATAAAAAAGAGATTATGTTTTTATCAACTCCTTTTGATTTAGAAAGCATAAAATTACTTTATGATTTAGGCTTAGAGATTTTTAAAATTCCTTCAGGCGAAATTACAAATTTTCCATTTTTAAGAGAAGTTGCAAAACTTGATAAAAAAGTAATTCTTTCAACTGGAATGAGTAGACTTTGCGAAATAGAAGAGTCTCTTGAAATTTTATTAAATTATGGAACTAAAAAAGAAAATATCACGATTCTTCACTGCAATACTGACTATCCAACAAAGTTTGAAGATGTGAATTTAAAAGCAATGCTAACTATAAAAGATGCTTTTAAAGTAAATGTTGGCTATTCTGACCACACTTTAGGCATAGAAGTGCCTATTTCAGCCGTAGCTTTGGGGGCTAGTATTATCGAAAAACACTTCACAATTGATAGAGAAATGCAAGGACCAGACCATAAGGCGAGTTTAACTCCAATTGAATTACAAGAGATGGTAAAAGCTATTAGAAATATAGAGATTGCTTTAGGAAATGGAATAAAAAAGCCAACTAAAAGTGAAGCTAAAAATATAGAAGTAGCTAGAAAATCAATTGTAGCCAAGTGTAAAATTAAAAAAGATGAAGTTTTTAGCGAAGAGAATCTTACAACAAAAAGACCAGTAAATGGAATAAACCCAATGAGATGGAATGAGGTTATAGGAAAAGAGGCTAAAAGAGATTTTAGTGAAGATGAATTGATAGAGGTATAATAGTGAAAATTAAAAAAATCGAAATAGAACATTTTAAACATTTAAGAGATATAAAAATAGATAATATTGGAGATTATCTATTAATCATAGGAGATAATAAAGCAGGAAAAAGTACACTTCTTCAAGCTATAGCTTTAACAGTTGAATTAGCAACGGGAGTTATTAAAAATAGAAGTGAGTTTCATTGGGGAAATATACTATTAGAACAAGATAGAATTGATACTTTTAATATTAACATTATATTGGAATTAGATAGAGAAGAGATTAAAAATACTATAGAGTTATCTAATAAAATTGAAAGAAAAAATAAAATAAATTTAGATCAGTTTTTGAATAAAAATAGTTTAGAAATTGAATTAAAGTTTGACAATAGCAAAAATAAACCATTTATTTATCCTAAAGATAGAATGTATCTATTATCTGGTAGGTCATATTTAGCTCAACTTATTAGTCAAGACAGAATTAATTCAGAAAATAGATTAAATTATTATAAAAATATTGGAGGGGTTTATAAATTTAATTATAATAGAGTTTATCCAATTTCTCTTTACCATAAACAAGAAACAAATTTAAAATCTTTAAAAGTACAATTAAGAAACTTATGGAGTACACATAAATCAGAAGCTAAAAATGAAAATATTCCAGATTGGATTAATGAAATAACAGAAAAATTTAAAAATGTTTTTAATGGCTTTAGAATGTTAGGTCCAGTATTAAAAAGTAATGAATTAGTTGATACAGATGATTTTTACTTTTATGTAGAAGATGGTGAAAAAAATAAGTATGATATTGAAGAGTTTTCAAGTGGAGAAGAGACACTTTTTAAAATGATTTGGCATAGTGTAGTATTTTCTATGTTTAAATCTATTATTTTAATAGATGAAATTGAACTTCATTTAAGTGAAATGGAACAAAAGAAACTATTTTTAAATTTAAAAAAAATCTTTCCAAATTCTCAATTTATAATCACAACTCACTCAAGATACTTTTCAGAACAGATTTTTAGTGAAGATGATATTGTTGTTTTAGAAAATGGTAAGAGGATAGGTTAGTGAGTAAATTTGATTTAAGTTTAAGTAAAAGTAGAGAACTTATCATAGAAGGAATTAAAGGAAGTTTTGATTATAAATTTTACTCTAAAGTTTTAAGAGGTATTTTTGGTAATTTTGAACCTTGTGGTAGTCAAAAGTGTATAATTGAAATAGCAAAAAACAAAAATGCTTATTCACTTCAAGATAGAGATTATAAAGATATGGAAGATAGTAATTTAGACTCTATTTTTACTCAAAATAAGTTAGTTTCAAAAGAAAATAAATCATTTAAGTTAAAACACACTGAAATTGAAAATATACTGCTACTTGCAATAGATGAAAAATTTAATATAAATTTAAAAAATATAATTTTAAGTAACTTAAATATTTTAATAGAAGCTACAGCTATTAGAATAGTAAAATCAAAAAGTTTAGAACCATTCTTTAAATTTAGATATAACTATTTAGAGTTTAATAATTGTAATATCAACTTATTGTTAAGAGATATAAATAGAATTGAAATAAGCCCATTAATAAATCGTTGGAAACGTGTATTAAAAGATTTTATTGATAACAATTTCGATAAAGCAATGATTATTTTATCAGGTAAAGATATTTGGAAATTTATAGAAAATTGTGATAAATACAGTATAGATTTAAATAAACATTTTAAAGATACTTTTGATAAAACAGATAATAGCGAAATGTTAAAAATTAGTATAGTTAAAAAATTAAAAGATGACATAGAGAGTTTATTGTAAGGATAGATATGAGAATAATCGCAAGACTTGATGTAAAGCCCCCTTATGTTGTAAAACCTGTACATTATGAGGGGCTTAGAAAAATTGATACTCCAAAAGAGTTAGCACTAAAGTATTATAAACAAGGTGCTGATGAGGTAATTTATATAGATATAGTCTCAAGTTTATATCAAAGAGAAATTTTATTTGATGAGATTAAAGAGGCAAGTGATGGAGTTTTTGTGCCATTTGGAGTTGGTGGGGGAGTTAGCAAAATTGAAGATTTTTCAAAACTTTTTCATTATGGTGCTGATAAAGTATTAATCAACACAAATGCAATCAAAAATCCAAATATTATTGATGAAGCGAGTAAAATTTTTGGCTCACAAGCAGTTGTTATTAGTATTCAAGCTAAAAGAGTTGGAAAAAAATTTGAGTGTCATACTGATTGTGGGAGAATTCCAAGTGGGAAAGATGTGGTTGAATGGATAAAAGAGGTTCAAAATAGAGGAGCTGGAGAAATATTTTTAAATTCAATTGATTGTGATGGAAGAGGACGAGGGTTTGAGCTTGAGCTTATAAATGAAGTAATTGCTAATTCAAAAGTGCCAATTATTGCAGGAAGTGGAGCAGGAGAGTTAGCTCATATTCTTGAAGTTGCAAAGCTAAAGCCCGATGCTATCGCGATTGCTAGTATGCTTCATTATGATAAAATTACTATTTCACAAATAAAAGAGTTACTTGAAAAAAATTAAAATTTTATTTAACAAAGCAATTATTTTAAAATCCTTTTTAATCGCTATTTCATTTTCACTTTTTATCTATTTGGCTTATTTTAATATAGAAGTAAAATTAATAAACTCTATTTTAGCGGTAATTTCACTATTTTTTATTTTAAAAGCTAATAAAATTGAATCTTTTTGGATAGGTTTTTTTATTGGTATTTTTTGGTTTTATTGGATAAGTTTGAGTTTTAGATATTATGATTTAACTTTTTTAATTCCATTTATTATTTTGGTCATAGCTTTAGTTTATGCAATTTTATTTTTCGCATTAGGGTTTATTTCAAATATTTTCTTAAAAGCTTTAATTTTTATTTTTATCTTTGATTTTATTGAACCACTTAATTTTAATTGGTTTAAGCCTGAACTTATATTTATTGAGAGTTATTTTGGAGTACAAAAGTGGCAATTTGGACTTATTATGTTTGCAATTGCTCTATTTATATATTTAAAAAAATATAAATTTTTCCCACTAATCCCATTAATTGCTTCACTTAATTTATTCTTTAATCCTCAAAATATCGATTTACCAAAATTAAAAATTTTCATTTCTGAAACCAAACTTCCCCAAAATATAAAATGGAAAAGAGAAAATTTAAAAGAGATAGTTGCGAATAATTTTAATATTATAAATTCAGCCATTTCAAATGGTTATGATTTAGTAATTTTACCTGAAGCTGCTTTTCCACTTTTTTTGAATAAAGAGCCGATTTTAATGGATATGTTAAAAGCTAAAAGCGAAAAAATAGCGATAGTTACGGGTGCATTGAAATATGAAAATGAAAAATTTTTTAACTCTAGTTATCTTTTTATTGATAATGAAGTTAAAATTGCTGATAAAGTCGTTTTAGTTCCATTTGGTGAAGTTATTCCTCTTCCAAAGTTTTTGGTGGACTTAATTACAGAAATTATTTTTGATGGAGCAAAAGATTACGATACTGCCCCAACTCCGAGCGATTTTAATATCAAAGGTGTAACTTTTAGAAATGCGATTTGTTTTGAAGCTACAAGAGAAGAGATTTATCAAAATTCGCCAAAATATATTCTGGCACTCTCAAATAATGCTTGGTTCAAACCATCAATTGAGCCGACACTTCAAAAATTGTTAATGAAATATTTTGCCACAAAAAAAGGGGTGATAATTTTTCACAGTGTAAATATGAGTGGTAGTTTTGTCATAAAATAACCCATAATCACTGTGCTAAAGCTTTTTTTAACTCTTCTTGATTAGTTGAAAATCTAAGTGCATTTTCTTGAGTAATTTTTCCCTCTTTTATATTTCTTAATAACTCTTGAGTTTGTGTTTGCATTCCAGTTCCTGCTTGACCTATTTGCATTTGTGAGTAGAGTTGATGAATTTTTCCCTCTCTTATTAAATTTGCAAGTGCGGGATTATTAATTAAAATTTCACTAATGGCAACTCTTCCACCTCCAATTTTTGGGAGTAGTGCTTGAGCAATACTTGCTACTAGTGTGGCTGAAAGTTGAGCTGTTATTTGAGGTCGCTCATCTGCTTCAAAAGTATCTAAAATCCTATTTATCGTCGCAACAGCCGAATTTGTATGAAGTGTTGAAAAGACTAAATGCCCTGTTTCCGCGGCTGTAATTGCAGCTTTAATAGTTTCTTTATTTCTCATCTCACCAATTAATATAATATCAGGGTCTTGACGAAGTGCCGATTTTAGTGCATTTGCAAATGAAAGTGTGTCACTTCCTACATTTCTTTGAGAAAAAAGAGATTGTTTATTTTGATGTACAAACTCAACTGGGTCTTCAATTGTCAAAATATGCTTATTTTCTGTTAAATTTATTTCATTTAACATAGCTGCTAAAGTTGTAGATTTACCACTTCCTGTTGGACCAGTCACCAAAATAAGCCCTTTTTCTCGCTTAATTATCTCTTTATAAATTTGAGGTGCCTTAAGCTCATCAATTGAAGGAATTTTAGTTGGAATAACCCTAAAAGCAGCCCCCATTTTATCGAGTGCAACATAATAGTTTGTTCTAAAACGAGATTTTTCAGTTTGTACCATAAAATCTAGCTCGTGTTTTTCCAAAAATTCTCGCTTTTCTCTATCATTTAAAGCTGGAGCACAAATTTTTTTTACCTCATCATTACTTAGTGCTTTTTCATATCCAATTAATAGTTGAAGTTTACCATCAATCCTCACAAGTGGAGGCTCACCTCCCAAAAAATGTAAATCTGAACCTCTAAGTTGCACCATTTTATCGAGCATTTCGTGTAGTTGCATAATTTAGCCTATTCAATAATTTTTGGAACTATAAAAAAATTATCTTCACTTTTTGGAGCATTTTTTAAAACCATTTGTGCTATCTCTTTTTGAGAAACAATTTCATCGTCTGCAAGTCTAGTACCACCTTGTAAAGTTGTAAAAGTTGCATCAATTTTAGAAACATCAATTGAGTTTAAATTCTCAACAAATTCAAGAAATTCACTAAGTTGCTTTTTTACTTGCCCTTTTTTATCCTCTTCTAATTTTAATGCTGAAAGTTTTTCTAATCTATTTAATAATTTATCATCTATTTTCATTTTTAACCTTTTTTTGCTTGATTATAACAAAATTAAAATTGTGGTAGAATAAAAGGAAAATTAAATATTAATTAAGGTAATAAATGAATATAGTAAATTTCCACGGTAAAAGCGCAAAAGCAAATGATTTTGTAGAGTTTCTAAGAGGTAAAAGTACTACGTTTTTACTCTCACTCTCAACTACGAAAACTTGCGAAATACCACATATTACTCAAGCTGGAATTCCAAATAAAATTCACTTAACTCCAATTTTGGATGCAGAGTTTTTATGCACAGCTCAAGTTCGCTCAATTAGTGAAATTGCAAAAACTCCAAATGGTGTTCCAACTCCAGCATTAATTACAAGAAAAATTCATCTTTTAAAGCCGTTTAATGAGATTGAGATTTTAAATTTAGGTTTAACTAATACTCCTAAAATAGGATATTTTAAAATGTATGAATTTGGCTTAACTCCAAGTGAGCGAATTGATATTGGAGCCAAAATTGAAGCTGAAAAGTTATTTCAAATGGGAGTTGAATTTGGACAAAATTATAAATGCAAAAGTGATTATATAATTTTAGCTGAGTCAGTTCCAAGTGGCACAACAACAGCTTATGCAAGTGCTAAAGCATTAGGTTATAAGTGTGATGGTATGTTTTCATCTTCATTTAAAGATAATCCAACTTCAATTAAAGATGAAGTTATAAATAAGGCACTTTTAAATATTAGTGATAATATGAATATTTTTGAAAAACTCTCACAAGTTGGCGATAATATGCTGATTTTTAATGCTGGATTTGTTATTAGTGTATTGCAAAATTATAAAGTTATTTTAGGTGGTGGAACTCAAATGGCTTCTCTTTTGCTCATTATAAATTCTATTGTAGAGCTTATGCAAGGTGAATTTGATAGTACAAATTTAGCATTAGTTACTACAAAATGGGTTTATGAAGATGAAAATTCAAATATAAAAGGCTTACTTGAACTTTTAAATTTTGATATTTTGGCTTATTATGCTGATTTTGATTTTAGCCAAAGTAGTAATGAAATTTTAAAACTTTATGATAAGGGCGAAGCAAAAGAGGGAGTTGGGGCTGGAGCTGCACTATTTTATGGATATTTAAATGGACTTAACAAAAAGGAGATTAGTGAGAGCATTAGCACTTTTTAGTGGTGGGCTTGATAGTTTACTTGCTATAAAAGTTATACAAGAACAAGGGATTGAGGTAATAGCACTGAATTTTGATACGGGTTTTGCAAGTGTAAGAGATAAAAAAATTCAACTTGAAAGAGTTCTTAGTCAAATTGGTGCAAAATTGCAAATAATAAATCTTCAAAATACTTTTATAAAAACTACACTTTTTAGCCCAAAATATGGTTATGGTAAAAATTTTAATCCTTGCATTGATTGTCATGCAAAAATGATTGAAGTTACAAAAGAACTTTTGAGCGAATTTGATGCAAAATTTATTATCAGTGGTGAAGTGTTAGGTCAGCGACCAATGAGCCAAACTTCACGAGCATTAAAAAGTGTTAGTTCTCTAAGTGATGAGGGTGGATTGCTTCTTAGACCACTTTCAGCGAAATTACTTCCAAAAACAATTCCTGAAAATGAAGGTTGGGTCGATAGGGAAAAGTTATTGGATATAAGTGGAAGAGGTAGAACTAAACAGATAAATTTAGCAAAAAAATTTGAAATAGATGAGTATGAAAGTCCATCAGGTGGATGTTTATTGACTGATGAAAATTTTTCTCTAAAACTAAAAGATTTTATAAAATATGATAAAAATTTTTTAGTTGAAGATATAGAAGTGTTAAAATATGGGCGACATTTAAGATTACCAGAGGGTGCAAAACTAATTATTGGAAGACACGAAGAGGAAAATAATTATATTCAAGAGATAAAAAATTCAAAATTTGATTTAGCTTATGCAATCGATGTAAATGGTCCAACTGCATTAGTATCTAAAAATGCAACTAAAGGTGAGAAAATTTTAAGTGCAAAGCTGATTTTAACTTATGCAAAAACAGATGAAAATAAAGAATATGAAGTAAAAATAGCAAATGAAATAATTAAAGAGATTAAGTTGAAAAGTAAAGACATGGCAAGAGAGTATTTTTTATAATTTTGGATATTATTTTGAGTAATATAATACCAATTATGATCATTTTATTATAAATTCTTAAATTAGTAATCAATTATTTTGTGTTGACTTTGGTATTATTTGGCAACTTTAAATCCAGAAGAGAAACTCAAATTGAGTCTTTAGAGAGCTAGTTTAACGAAAAACCAAAGTTGTTTAAAGTTGATATCGAAACATTTAAAAATGCAGAAAGATGGTTATATTTAAATGACTATAGACAGGAACTTGACAAAAAAATAATAGAGTATTATGGTAATAAAATTGATACAGTTTTAATACACGATGTAAATAAGCATAAGATAAATATAAAAAATTAATAAAATGATATAGTTCTTCCATCACTTGAGATATTAACACTGTTAAAGTTTTTTCCTGCACTTGAAAATCCATCAAATTCACCAGCATTGTGTATAGGTCTCCATTTTCGCTCACTTGTTAAATTCCAAACAGCGATTTCACCATCTCTACCACTTGCTAAATAAGCTTTTCCACTATCAGTCATCCAAAAATACCAACCAATATTTTGAGTAGTGTTTTTTAAATCAGATACAAATTCGTTGTTAGACAATGATGTTGTTGTAGTAATATTTAAACTTTTGAGTGTTAAATTAAAGCTATTTAAATGGTTATAACTTGCATTTTTTAGCTTTTCATACACAACTTTTACATCATCTGTTGCCTTTATTGTCGCACTTTCTAAATCTTTTATATCCATAGTTTCGATTTCAACTCCAACATTTAAAGCATTTATAATAGACATTGAACCTCTTGCTATTAAGTCATTATATGCTTGTTGCAATGTTTGATTATTAAAAACTCCTGCTTTTTCGTTTATAACTGGTTTAGGAATTGAGTATCGCTCAAGCAAAGTACCAATTGCATCCATATGTTTTTGTTCAGATTTTGCAATATTTGAAAAAACTTCAACACCCCATTTTACATACAGATAATTATAAACATCTCTTGCAACTTGCTCTTCTTCATACATAAATTTCATATCATTTATTTGCTCTGTTGTTAGAGTGTAGATTGGATAACTACTTAAATTTAAATTTGTTCCAATATCACCGTTTTCATTTTGTCCTGCATTTAATGAAATTGTTAAACTTAAAGCTAAACCAATTAATTTTATTTTTTTCATCATAAACCTTTCATTTTTTATTACATTCTACTTAATAATTTTATTTAAATCAAGCGAATTTCTTATCTTTTCTACAAATTTATCAATACTATTATCTTTATAATTTTGATAATTAAAATTTATGTAATTAGCATTCATAGACTTAAATAAGTTTGTTCTAAATTCATCGTTTTCAAAAATTCCGTGCAAAAAGCTCCCATAAATATTATCTTTTTTAAAAAATTCATATTTTTTTGCAACTCCACAATGAATTTCATAACCTTTTAATTTTTGATTAAAAATAAAATATTCACCTCGTTTTAAAACTTTAGTTTTTAAAAATTCAACCTCATCATCTATGAAATTCAATCCATTTTCGATTGTATTTTTATCATTTTCAACTCCATCTAAATCAATAAGCGATTTAAACATCATTTGATATCCGCCACAAATCCCAAAAATTAGCCCTTTAAAACTTTTTATTGCTTCAAAAAGTCCATTTTTTTTAAGCCATTTTAAATCTTCAATCGTACTTTTTGTGCCACTTAGTATCAACATATCATAATTATTTAAGTTTTGAAAACTCTCAATAAAATCGACTTGAATTTGGCTATCAACGATAAGTGGGTCGATGTCGGTGTAATTGCTAATATGAGGAAATTTTATAACGGCAACTTTTATAATCGCTTTTTTATTTTGAGTGTAATTATTAAGTGAAAGTCCATCTTCAAATCCAATATTTATCGGAATATATGGCAAAACTCCTAAAACTGGCAATTTAAACTCTTTCTCTATAATTTTTATTCCATCATCAAAAAGGCTTATATCACCCCTAAATTTATTTATAATTACACCTATAACTCTACTTTGTAACTCTTTTGGAAGTAAGTTAAAAGTGCCATAAATTGAGCCAAAAACCCCACCTCGCTCAATATCAGCAACAATAATTATTTTTGTTTTAAACTCACTTGCAATAAAAATATTTGACAAATCCCTACTCATCAAATTAAGCTCAACAGGACTTCCAGCTCCTTCAGCAACTACAATATCAAAGTTGTTATTTAAATAATTAAATGCTTCTTTTACAATTGGCTTAAACTCATCAATTCTAGCAAAATACTCTCTCGCACTCATATTAAATTTTGCTTTTCCATTGATAATAACTTGCGAAGTTTTATCGCGCTCTGGCTTTAGCAAAATCGGGTTTAAGTGATAAGTTGTGTGAAGATTTATAACTTTTGCTTGATTAAATTGTGCAATTCCAATCTCGCTTCCATCATCACAAACATTTGAATTATTCGACATATTTTGAGCTTTAAATGGAGTGATTTTATAACCAAGTGAGTGAAGTATTTTCACTAAAGCTAAAGTGATTGTACTTTTGCCACTATCTGAAGATGTCCCAAAGATTGAGATGTTATTCATTTTTGAAATCCAAATTCTTAAAGCAAAACAAATTCATTCCATTTCATCAAACTATACTCATAAGTATCCATTACAGTGTTCCAAACAGCCACATTTTCAAATCTTTTGATGTATGAACCACCCGTTCTAACTTCACCTTTTGCAACTGAAATTTTGCCATCAGTTCCCATTAATGGCTCACTTGCAGGTTTTCCATCATACCAATAATCCCATTCAGCACTACTCATAAGTGGTTTTGACCTTTGTGGATTTGATATGTAATAACCTTGTCGTGCAATAAAAGCCCCAGCCCAGCCAGATAACCACCAATTCATAAAAGCATAAGCAGCCTCTTTATTTTCGCCTTTTGAATTTTTTGATAAACACATCACACCATACCAAGCCCGATAACCCTCTTTTGGTGCGGCATAAATACAAGGAATTCCATTGCCATTTAAAGTTGAAACGGCAGGAGAAAACATACTTTCGATATCAACTTCACCAGATTGCATCAATTCAACCGAATGAGGAACAGAAGACCAAAGCCCCCTAAAATGCCCCTTTTTCTTATAACTAACTAAAATATCAAACAATTTATCTAATTCAAGCCTACTCATATTTCCCATATCAACAAAATCCATAAGCCCTTTTGCCCTAACTGCAAGTGCTAAATCAAAAAGCCCAATTGTTGGCTCATTTGCAATTGCGACTTTACCGTGATACTTCTCATCTAAAAGCCAACCCCAACTCTCACTCTCATAAGGAATTCCTTTTGGAATAATTTTTGAGTTATAACCAAACGAGTCAACATTATGAACATAAGGTAAAAAACTAATATGCTCACTCTGGCTTCCGCCAAGAGTTCCGTTTTGCTGAATAAATAATATTTTATTAGGTGCATCTCCAAGCCCAACTCTAGCCATACTTGAAATTACACCTTTTTTTGCCAAATCATTTATTTCATCAAAATATTTTATCTTTTTCACTTCTATTGGAGCGATTGCATTTGCTTGCCAAAGAATTCTAATACTATTTGACCACTGCTCATAGAGGTCAAACGAAGTTGGGTCAGTTGAAGCTTTTAGGATAATTTGAGCATCTCCACCAGCATAAAATTCAATATTAATTCCTAAATCATTTTGAGCTTTCTTACGAATTGCTTCTTGCAAAGTTACGTGAGTTCCAAGCACTTTAATAGTTGGTTTTTTATTAATTCCACCTTTTATTATATTTGGAAAAACAATTGTGCTAAGTGCCATATTTTTTATAAAATCTCGTCTATTCATCGCAACTATCAACCTAAATTTTTATGTTTTTAATAAATATGTCAATGACTTTTTTATTATAAAAATTACAAATTACAAATTTTACAAGATGGTTCTTGAACTTTATCGTAAGGTCAGTTATGTAATTTTTACAAAGATGTAACCCCAACTCTTGAAATGTGATAAGCAATATTATGTTGAATATCATTAACTAACTCTTTTCTTGCTCTAAATAGCAACTTAAGATTCTCAAGTGTTTTAGGATTTAATCCAAATATATGTCTTAAACTAAGCAATAAAATATAATTTTGACTTTCATAATTAAATGAGAATCCACTTTTATAAAAATTATCTAACTTTTTTATACACTGTTTATCAAATGGAACTAAATAACCAAATATTAACCTTGATTTTTTAAATTTATTATTTGAATAGTCACAATATGGAGTGAATTCTATTAAAATTGGTTTGATGGAATCTAAAGTATCTTGTTTTGTTTTATTTTTAATTCTTTCATTATATTCATCTTTAGCTTCATTTTGTTGTTTTTCAAGTTCACTTTTATATTTTGAATTATAATCATAAATTTCATCTTCAAAAATTTTTTTATAATCATCATATCCACAAACATTTTCGTTTAATTTATCACAAATATTTAAATAACTCTCAAAACAAAATATATTTCCTGGATACATTTTTTTATTACTAGATAATGGAATCTCAAACAAAAGTTTGCTATTAACAATATATGTGTTTTCATTATTTTTAACTTGTAAATCTAAATTTTTTAAAGTGTTATTTGTAGTTTCATTAGAGTTTGAATCTTCAACACTTTTTTCTATTGTGTCTTGAAGTACCATATTTAAAGCTGTATATAAACCTTTTCTTTTCTCTTCTTTGTTTGGAGATTGATTAGTTCCGACTATTGACTTAATAGCTCCATTTAATAAATCTCGATTTTTATCTTGATTCTCTATATCTAAAAACATATCAAATACTTTTGCACTTGATTTTTGTATTTGGCTCTCCCACTCTCTTAATAGATTGAAATAGTCTAAATTTTGATTTAAAGAATTTTTTATATCGTTAATTAAATAATTGATAGATTTATTGCAAAAAATATTAAAATGGTGTTGATAATCAGCTAAAGTTAATTCTTTTTTATTTATACACCATTTCATTTGTTCAAATTTTTTTATAATGTTAATTTCATTTTTTTTATAATCATTTTTATCTAAAGTAACTATTGGATAAAATTTATATTTTCTCTCTTTTAATTTATCAATTAAAACATTTCTCAGTTCATTATGTTTTGACCATATTATTAATATAAATGCTCCATTATCCTCAGATAAATTTCTTGTTATTGATGAGTATATAGGAGAAATCGTACTTTTGTTAGAACTACTAATTTTATCATCTAATGTTAAATCAGCAAAAATATACCTAACATTGGTGAATTTATTTTTCTTTTTACTCGTTTTAAAGTTAATGTAAATACTTTGAATACCAATATCATCTAATGCTTCTCTTAAATTTTGTATTTCTTCAGGTTTATCATCAAAAATTAAAACTTTTGTATTATTTACACTATTCACTTTAATTCTCCTTTTTTAAATTCTAAAGCTATTGTCGCACCGTCAATAAAATCTTCTTCTAAATTCAAGTTTTTTATTTTATATTCTTTATTAGTAATAATTTTTAAAGCACCTAAATTTTGCTTCATTATTTCATTAGAGAAGTACAAACCAAGACCTTTTCCAAATTCATTTTTTGTAGTTTTAAATGGTAATTTTGCAATATCTTCTGATATGGAAAATCCTAATCCATTGTCAGCTATTATTAATTCTATTGAATTTTCTTTTTCAAAAACATCTATTAAAATTTTTCTATCTTTAATCATCTTTTTATAATCTAGCCAATAAATTGAATTATCAAACAAATTCATTAAAACTTGATTAGTCAATTTAGGAAAACAATTAATATAAAATTTTTTATCATTTGTTTTATCAATTAATTTTATTTTATGGTCTTCAAATCTTGCTTCAAAATATATCATACACATTTCTATTAACTCATTAACTAATGTATTTTTTTGTTTATCATTTTCTAAAAATTTTGCAACTCCTTCAATTATAGTTGATAATGAAATAGCTATTTTTTCTATATCATCAAAATTTTTACTTTTAATAGTTTTGTTTAAAGAGTGAACTATTTTTTCAATTTCGTGTATTACTAAACTATATGCAAGTCCTGCACCTGAACTTTTCAATACAATATCTTTCATACTATTATAATTTTCTTCTACTTTTTCAATAAGATGGATAACTTCATCTCTCTTTTTTTCATCAGGAATATATTTTGTAAGCTTTTCCTTACTCTCTTCTATAATTGCTAATGTATCTCTATCACTATCTTGTTCTTTTGCATATTGTGTTCTAAATTTATCTTTATCTTCATTTTTTAAAAAATTTACTTTATTTATGATATTAATTACTATATCTCTAAAGTTATAATAAATTTTATCTTCAATAAATCCTTCACGATTTGTCTTTTCAACTAATCCACTGCTGTTTTTCCCATCTAAAAATACAGATGATATAATATTTCTATTTCCTATCTTTGAAGTTGGAGCGTTGATTCTACTTGCATCCATTCCAAGCCAATCATTGCCTTCCTCTCCATAATCATAAATTCTCATTCCATCTCTATATACTCTTACACCACCATTTTCTTTAACAAAACTTTTCAAACCACTTCTATCAGATATGTTACTTAAATCTAATGTAGTTTTATCAAAATCAAATATGTAACCTTTTATATCTATCTCTTTAATACCATCAAATGGTATATCTTCAAATTTATCTCTATTTTTTTCTTGTTTCTCTTTTTCTATCTCTCTTCTAATAAAGGGATTTTTTGCTATATATTCATCAACTTCTGTAACTTCTCTAGCTTCTGCTCTTTCCATATACCTATATGGTTGAAATTTATATTTAAAGTTTGTAACTTTACTTATTTTATTTCCATTCTCATCTTCAACTTCACTTGCCTTACATTCAAAATACCATAAAGCATATCTTTTTAAAGTCTCTAATGATAATAATCCCTCTTTCCAATCTTCTAAATTTGTCTCTATCTCTATATTAAAATTATCTCTTGTTTCAAATGGAGAAGTTAAAGCAAAAATAGAGCGATATAACTCTCTAAAGTCTCGTTTACTCCACTCTTTTCTTAAATTTGTAACTCTAATATATGTACCTTTCTCTTCACCAATAAAGAAAGAGGCTTTTCTCTCTTTTAGAGTAATTAGTTTATCTGATAAATACTCATCACCACTAAATTCACTCCAATCAATGCTTAAAACTACCTCTTTTGAGTTGGCTTTTTTTGTAATTAACTCTATCTTATTTCCAAGTTTATGTACACCAAATCTACCAATTCCCTTTTCGCCGATTGGTCTTCTATTACAATCACTTATAAAGTTTTCACTATTTTTTTCCTCTTTATTATTAGTTCCAGGTTCCATCCAAATATTATTGATAATATCTATATCCATTCCAAAACCATCATCAATAATAATTATTTCTCCATTAGTTAAGTTATCAATATCATTCATTATAACTTTTACATTTCTTGCACAAGCATCATAAGAGTTTTTGATAATTTCTGAAAGTGCAATTTTTTCATTTCTAATAAGTTGGTCACCAAGTTGTAAAAGCAATCTTGCTTTTGGTTTAAATGGTGTGGTAACTTCTTTGTACTCTAACATAACATTTCCTTTATCTTCTCCCCTATTTTTTCAGCCATAAGAGGAGGTACAGCATTTCCTATTTGTTTAAATATAAAAGTTCTAGGTCCTTCAAAATAGAAGTCATCAGGAAAAGATTGAACTCTTGAAGCCTCTCTAATTGAGAGTGAGCGGAGTTGATTAATGTCAGGATGAATGTAGTAGTGTCCATCCATTGCAATGTGTGCTAACATCGTATGAGTTGCCTCTAAATCAGCTTTTACAACATTAAAACGATTTACAAAAGTTTCTATATTTTTATGCTTTCTTAATCTTTCTGGTAACTCATCATATCTTAATCTCTTTTTTTTTCTATTCCATAACTCTATCGCTATTTCATAAATTTTTCTATCATTATCATTGTGCGGTCTAGTTTCGTGTTGAGTTAAAATATTAAAATCTTTTTCTCTAATTTTACTAAAGATTAAATACTCATTTGAATTTTTTTTATATCTATTTTTACCCTCTATTTTACTGCCTGGTTCAACTTCTGGTAAATCATTTAGTATTTTTTCTACTTTTGTATCTTTTGGTAAATTAACTTTTTCAAAAGTTGGATAACTTAATTTTAACTCTTTTTTCCAACCAATAATAATAACTCTCTTTCTATTTTGTAACACTCCAAAATCAAAAGAGTTTAAAATTTTAAACTCAAATTCATATCCAACTTCTCTTATCTCTTTTTGTAAATCTTCAAAATATTTTCCATTTGAAGCACTCAAAAGTCCTGGTACATTTTCAAATACAAACATTTTAGGTTTAAAATCTCTTAAAAATTTTACATAGTGTTTATATAAAGTATTTCGCTCATCATTAACAACTCTATCTTTCATTCTAGCTCTACCAATTACAGAGTAAGCTTGACAAGGAGGACCACCTATGATTACATCTACTTTTTTACTTATCTCTTTTAAATTTTTATCTATTTTATTTTTTATCTCTCCATAATTACTATTTGATATAAATTCATTAATAACTAAATCTTTATTACTAAATACATTGTTTAAAAACTCTTCTCTATCTATCTTTTTTTCTAAGTAATTGTGATATGTTTTTAATTTTTTTTGTTTTTTTAATTCCCAGTAAGCTGTTCTTGTTGAGAGTGTGTCACAAGCATATTTATCTGCTTCTATGTGTCCAATAAAAGTAGCTCCATTTCGCCAAAAGCCTTCACTTAGTCCTCCAGCACCTGAAAAAAGGTCTAAAACAACCATTTTTTGCTCCTAAAATGTCAAGTTCATATCTATAATTAGAAAAATTATTTGAACTTCCACTGAAAGTTTTAATATTAATTTCAAAAATTTTATTACCTTTATTGTACCATATTTTCATAGCTTCCATCGAAATTTTCTTTTACTGAAAGTGATAAAATTTTTATGGAATGTTTTTTGCTTTTTAGAAATTAAACTTTCTAAAAGGTCATATTATGACAAATGTTTTAAATTTAAACCCTCAAAATTCAGAAGTTGAAAAAGTCCCATCTAAAGGCAAGATTGGTAAAAATGAAAAGGATGAGCCTCAATTTAGTTTTTTATCGATTATGCAACTTCAATTAGATAAGTTAAATCTCAATGAAAATAGCGAAAATACGGATTTAACTAAAGAAAAAAGTAAAAAAAGTGTAAATTTAACTAATTTAAATAATTTATCATTGCTTGGTAAAAATAAATTAAATGTTGAGTTAAAAAATGTAGAAAATTTAAACGAGTTAAAAAGTGCAAAAAATTTGCAAGATTTGGTTAAAGTGGCAAATCAAAAAGGTTTGAATATTGAAAAAATTGATATTCAAAGTGTAAAAGATACTAACTCTAAAAGCATCGATACTACGACAACTACCACTATTACAACTGCTAATAATAAAATAGTTAATACTAAAAAAGTTGAAACAAGAATATTGGAAAAAGAGTTAAATTTAGAGTTAGATAATGAAAAGTTGACAATTTCACCTAAAATAAAAGAGGAAAAAATTGCTGAAAATAAAAATTTCATTGCAAACTCTAATTCTATTGAAAAAGAGTCTCTAAAACAAAATATCGTAAATAACGGTTTTAGTTTAGAGTCTCTTTTACAAAAAGATGAAAATGTTGTGAATAAAAAACTCAAAAAAGATAAAGTTGTAACAGAGACTTTAGAGCAAAATAAATTAGAAAAGTTAGAAAATATTGAGAGTAAAAAAGATATTAGTCTTGATTTAAAACTTGATACAAACGGCAAAAGTTTAGCTGAAGTTGAAGTTAAAAATAAAATGGTGGAAGCAAAAAGTACGATAAATTCATTTGCAAATACCCTAAAAGAGCAAGTTGAAAATTACAAACCTCCTATTATGAAACTTTCACTTAGCTTAAATCCAAAAGAGCTTGGGAATGTAGATGTAACTCTTATTTCAAGAGGAAACTCTATTCAAGTCAATTTAGCTTCAAATTCACAAGCGATGCAACTTTTTGCACAAAATGCGGCTGAATTTAAAAATGCACTTGCAAGTATTGGTTTTGAAAATGTGCAAATGAATTTTAATAGTAATGAACAAAGTGGGCAAAACAATCAAAACAACCAAAACGGGCAAAATCAGAGGGCTTTTAAATACTATAGTGACAATGATTTAAACTTTTCAGCACAAGAGTTAGAGAGTTTAAGTAGCATTGATTTAACAATACCATATTATGCTTAAGGAGTAAAAAATGGCAGTATCATCGGTAAATAATTCTTCTAGTGCAAAAGTTTATGAAAATCCAAATGCAAAACTGGGTTCACAAGAGTTTTTAAAACTATTTTTAGTGGAACTTCAATATCAAGACCCGACTGAACCTATGGATAATGAAAAGATTTTAACCCAAACATCGCAATTATCGACACTTGAAAATAACGATAAATTAGCAACTTCACTTCAAAGTGTTGTTAATAAATTGGAAGCAAATTCACAATATTCGATGATTTCAGCGATTGGAAAAACGGCAAATACGGGAGTAAATACTATAACTCTTGAAAATGGAAATAGTGCTAATTTTGGAATGTTGTTTAAAAATCCAATAGAAAGCGGAACTATAAAAATCACAGATTCTGATGGAAAAATTGTAAAAACAATTGATTTGGCTAATTATAAAGGCATAGCAGGAAATATAAATTTATCTTGGGATGGAACTGATTTTAATGGTCAAAAAATGCCTGATGGTGAATACAAAATAGTGGCTGATTATGTAGATTCAGCTGGAGGATTAAATAGCATTAAACTGGGCGAATCTTTGGTTGAATCGGTTAAATTTGATGGTGGAAAAACTTATTTAAAAATTGGTTCAAACTATGTTTTAGCAAGTGATGTTAAGGAGATTTACTAATGATACAATCATTTTATAATGGATACTCTGGAGTTAAAACTCAACAATTTGGGGTTGATGCTTGGTCAAATAATATCGCAAATGTCAATACTAACGGATATCGTGCAAATATTCCAAGGTTTCAAAATGTTTTTACTGAAGCACTTGACCACGTAAATGCAAGTAATCCTTCACCAATAGCAAATACTCAAGGCTTTGGAGTTACCGTTGGCTCAAATGCAATTGATACTTCAGTTGGTACATTAATAAATGCCGATGATAGCGATTTTAATATGGCTTTAGGAAATTCTAATGGTTGGTTTGTTGTTGGTTCAGCTAATGAAAAATTTTATACAAGAAATGGAGCTTTTAATAGAGATGCAAGTGGAAATATAGTTAATAGCGATGGACAATTTTTATATGGAGTTAATTTAAATAAAATTGCAAATAACACAATTACACCAACTACAGACAGAAATAGTGATATAAGTGCCTTAAATTCAGCTACAACTATTAGTGCACCACTCGTAATTTCTGATGATTTGAGATACCCTGCAAAAGATACAACTATTGTAAATTCAAGTATAAATTTAAATATCAGAGATTCGCTAAAATCAGCCGATACAACTTCACTTTTAGGTGCTAATTTAAATACTATTTATGGTGATGATGGAGTTAGTATTAAAACAGCTAATGAACAAATAACTATAAATCAAATTGACCCTCAAAGTGGTGCTAAAACTCCGAGTGTAATCGATTTGACAAATATAAATACTCTTCAAGATTTAGTAGATAATTCAAATGGTTTAATAACTTTAAATGGTACAAAGTTAAAATTTACAAATCCTAATGAAACTGACATAGAAATAGATTTTGAAAATAGTTCACAAAATACACTAAAAGCCTTAGGTATCACTTCAAGTAAAACTATTGGAAGTGGCAGTAGTTTGGATAGTAACGAATTAAAACTTTCACAAACAACTTTTTATGAAAAAATTTATGATGTAAGTGGAAATGAATACAATTTAAAAAGTGAATACACTCTAAGCAATAGAACAAATGAAAATCAAACTTGGAGTGTAAAAAACGGAATTTACGATGCTTCTGGAACTTTAGTTTCTGATGAAATAAAAGGCTTTATACAATTTGAAGGAAGTAGTGCAACTAATGTACCAAAACTTTTTGCTCAAGATGGTACAACTGAAGTACCATCTTTTAGTGTTAGTAATTTTAACGGCAAAACTATAACTTACAATCCAAAAGAGTTTACAGATATCTATGGAGTGAAACATAATTCAACTAATATTTATTCAAATAGTGAACAACTTCAAACAGATAATAATGGAGTTAAAGATGGATATTTTAGTGATGCTTATATCGATAAAGATGGAATTATAACTTTGAACTTTGATAATGGTAAAGGTGAAATTTTTGGAAGAGTTGGAGTTGCAAATTTTATAAATCCACAAGGTTTAGAAAAAATGGGTGGAAATTTATTTAAAGAAACAACAAATAGTGGTGCTGAAAGTTTAAATTGGGATACAACAACAGGAAAATTAAAATCAACTAGTGTTGTTCAAGGTAAACTTGAAACATCAAATGTAAGAATGGAAACAGCACTAACTCAATTGATGATAATGCAAAGAGCATATTCAGCTTCAACAAAATCAATTACAACGGCTGATGATATGGTAAAAGAAGCAATTGGACTTAAAAGATAGAAATTAGGAACGATTTTTGCTTTTTTAATTTAAATAGTTT
This sequence comes from Helicobacter cetorum, assembly GCA_022729755.1. GTDB lineage: Bacteria > Campylobacterota > Campylobacteria > Campylobacterales > BB28 > BB28. Next base: position 46,492 of record DZAZ01000002.1, read on the forward strand.
AAAATAAGAAAGAAAGGGAAAAGCGATGGTTAGGTCAATGTATTCAGGGACACTTGGTTTACAAGCACACCAACTAGCGATGGACATTGAGGGGCATAATATTGCAAATGTAAATACAGTTGGTTTTAAGTATTCTCGTGCAAATTTTTCGGAAATGCTAAGTCAAACTATGAGAGGCTCTTCTGCACCTACGGGTGAAAAGGGTGGAACAAATGGGCTACAAGTTGGGCTTGGGGCTGAAGTTAATTCAAGTACAAAAATTTTTAAACAAGGTTCATTTCAAAAGACTGATAACAATACAGATTTAGCACTAGATGGCGATGGAATGTTTGTTGTTAGTAATGATGGAGGTAGAACTAATCAATACACAAGAGCTGGAAATTTTGATTTTGATGTGGCTGGAAATTTAGTTGACCCATCAGGAAATATTGTTCAAGGTTGGAATATCGATGCTAATTATGAGGTTGATAGCACAAAGCCAATCAGAGGAATTCAAATTAATCCAAAACTAAAAATTGGAGCAAAAGCTACTTCTTCAATTACTGCAAAAGGAAATTTAAACTCTGAAGAGAGTATTAAAACTCTTTTTAATTTAAAAGATGGCGAAACTGTTACGATTAATGGAACTAAATACACTTATACTGATAAAACAACACCAGGTACGGGTGAATTTAATACTGCTGACCAATTAGCAACTGCAATGAAAGCTACAATAGTTGATGGTAAATTTAAAATTGCTAAAGTAGGTGATGTAACTTCAGTTTCAGGGGATAATGCGGATTTAGTAAATGCATTAACTCCACTAATGAGTGGAACTGAAAGTAAAAAAGTAGCTCCATATTATGCTATGAGTATAGATGTTTATGACTCACTTGGTGAAAAACATACAGTAAATGTTAAATTTACTAGAACTGTGGCCGCTGCAAGTCCTACAACTGCTGGAGCTGCTGGAACTGCTACTACTCAAAATAGATGGAAAATGACAATTGAAGCACCAGTTCCAGTTACTATTGATGGTGCAAATGCCAATAGACAAGTTGAGGGAACTGTAGCATTTAATTCAGATGGCTCAATTGCAAGTTTAACTCCACAAAGTTTTACAATGAATGCTAATAATGGTTCAGCTGGGGCTCAAAAAATTGCACTTAATTTTGGCTCAAAGTTTGATGGTTTAAGTTCATTTGCAAATATTAGTGATATTAGCGACCAAAATCAAAATGGATTTACGGGTGGAAATATAAAAGAAGTTAATGTTAATGGTAGTGGCTCAATTATTGGAACTTTTACAAGTGGTGAAACCATTGAATTAGGAAAAGTTGCAGTAGCACAATTTAGAAATAATGAAGGGCTTTCAAGCATTGGCTCAAATCTTTATGCATCAACTCCTAGTTCAGGAGACCCTACAATTGGTGTTGCTGGACGAAGTGGAAGAGCTGATATTGTAAGTTCAACTTTAGAGATGAGTAATGCTGATTTAAGTAAAAGTTTAACTCAATTAATAGTAATTCAAAGAGGTTATCAAGCTAACTCGAAAACTATCACAACTGCCGATACAATGCTAGATACACTTATTCAAATTAAGAGATAGTTAATATCTTTTAATTTTTTTACTCACTCACTTATTAAAAATAAGCAAAGTTGAAATTCCAAAAGAAAAATCTTTTAAATAAATTGCTTCAAATCCGCAAGTTTTTAACTCTTGTACCATCATTTCTTTAGTTAAAAATCCATCGATTGAATTTGGCAAATATTGATAAGCCTCTTTATTTCCTGAAATCAAACCTCCGATAAAAGGCAACATTTTTTTAGTATAAAAGTTTGTAAATTTTGAAATAAATTTATTTTCGTCTTGTTTCATAAATTCAAGAATAATCAAAATTCCACCATTTTTTAATACTCTAAAAAATTCATTAAATGCTTTTTGCCTTTCAATCACATTTCTAATCCCATACGTAATACTAATAATATCTACACTTTTATCTTCAAAAGGAAGTTTTATAGCTTCACCCTCTAAAAATTTAATATGAGAATACTTTTTTCTAGCAACTTCAAGCATTCCAATTGATGGGTCAACTCCTACAATATACTCGATTTGAATTGATTTAGCTTTTGCCATTTTTAGCCAAAATTCGCTCATATCACCCGTTCCACAAGCTACATCTACAACTCTTTGTATTTTATCTTTATTATATATTTTAAATGTCTCTTCACAAGCCTTTTTTCTCCAACTTTGGTCAACTCCAAAGCTTAAAAGTCTATTTGCAATATCATAAGTTGGAGCTATATTATTAAACATATTTATAATTTTTTCTTGTTTTTGCACTAAAATTTCTCCCTATTTTTACTTAAATACATTAAATAAGTATAAAATATAATACAAACTAATATTATAAGTAGTGATAAAATTTGTCCCATTGTGAAATTACAACAGATAAAGCCCATTTGAAAATCAGGTTCTCTCCAAAATTCGGCAATAAATCTAGCCAAAGAGTAGCTAAAACCATAAATTAATATCAATTCACCTTGAAATTTTTTATAATTTCTATAAAAATAGATGATTAAAAATACTACAAAACCCTCTAAAAATGCTTCATAAAGTTGTGATGGATGTCTTAGTACTCCATCTACATATATACCAATTTGGCTAGTTGTCTCTCTTCCTACTAACTCTTGATTTAAAAAATTTCCAACTCTTCCAAAAACATAAGCTAAAGGAATACTTACCGCTACTAAATCCATCAAAAATCCAAAAGAGTAATTGTATCTTTTGGTATAAATATAAGTTGCTAGTAAAAAGCCTATTAATGCCCCGTGATAACTCATTCCTCTAATTCCGACAAATTCGCCATTCATAAATGGATTAAACATTTGCCAAGGATGAGTTAAATAATAACTGCTATGTGGGTCATAAAATATAATATAACCTATTCTAGCTCCCAAAATTACACCGATTTCAACATAAATAAAATAGTTATCTAAATCTTTATTTGAGATTGCTAAGTTATCTTTTTTTACAATCAATTTTGCAATCATTAATGCACTAAATAAGGCTAAAACATACATTAATCCATACCAATGGATTTTTAAACCAAAAAGCTCGATTGCAACGGGGTCAAAATGATAGTATATATTATTCCAAAACTCCAAAATTATGCCTTTTCTAAATATTTTCCATCAAAACAAGCTTTACAATAAATATCATTATTATCTATACTTTTAAGCAACCCTTCAATTGAAAGATAAGCAAGTGAGTCAGCCCCGATATGTTTACAAATCTCTTCATTACTCATTTTATTGCTAATTAATTCTTCTTTTGTCGGAGTATCCACACCATAAAAACAAGGACAAATCGTAGGAGGAGAACTTATTCTCATATGTACCTCTTTTGCTCCAGCTTCACGGAGCATTCTTACAATTTGCTTACTTGTAGTACCTCTTACGATACTATCATCGATTACAACAAGTTTTTTACCTTGAATAAATTGTTTGATAGGTGAGAGTTTAAGTTTTACTTTGAGGTCTCGTATCTCTTGAGTTGGCTCGATAAAAGTTCTACCAATATAGTGATTTCTCACAATTCCAAGCTCAAAAGGAATTCCACTAGCTTTAGAGTATCCAAGTGCTGCGGCAACTCCACTATCTGGAACAGGTACAACCATATCAGCTTCAATCGGTAACTCTTTTGCAAGTTCAGCACCCATTCGCTCTCTTGCTTCATAGACACTTTTGCCAAAAAGATAACTATCAGGTCTTGCAAAATAAATATATTCAAATATACATTTATACGATTTTTCGGGCATAATTTGCATTGAAATAGGCTCTTTATTTTTTTCAAAAATTAAAAGTTCTCCAGCTTTCACATCTCTAATGTATTCAGCTCCAACTAAATCAAATGCACAAGTTTCACTAGCAACAACATATCCATCATTTAATTTTGCAATTGAAAGTGGTCTAAATCCGTAAGGGTCGCGAATTGCAAACATTTTGGTTCTACTTAAAATCACAAGCGAATAAGCCCCCTCCATTTTTTTTACACCATCAATTATTCTATCAAGTAGTTTATCTTCATCACTTTTTGCAATCAAATGAATTAAATTTTCTGTATCCATAAAGGTTTGAAAAATTGCACCTTTTTTAATCAATTTATTTCTAATTTCATCTTTATTTGTAAAATTACCATTATGAACAATGCTCATCTCACCCAAATCATATCTTGCAAAAACTGGTTGAGCATCCAAAATCGAGTCATCTCCAGCCGTTGAATAGCGATTATGACCCACTGCCATATTTCCTTTTAAAGTAGCTAGTTTATTCTCTTTAAAAATACTCGTTACAAGCCCTCTATCTTTGATAGTGTGAAGTCTATTCCCATCACTTGTACTAATTCCACTTGCTTCTTGACCTCGATGTTGCATAGAAAAAAGGCTAAAATAAGCAATTTTTCCCGCATCTTCAACATTAAAAACACCAACTACGGCACACAAATTTTATCCTTTATATTCCTAAACAATCACTTATTGTATATAAACCACTCTCTTTATTTATAAGCCATTTAGCCGCTTTTATCGCTCCATTTGCAAATGTATCGCGACTTGTTGCTGTGTGACTTAATTCGATAAATTCGCCATCAGCATAAAATCCAACTCTGTGAGAGCCAACAATATCGCCACCTCGCAAAGCAATAACAGCTATTTCATCTTCACCTCTTGCTCCAATATTACCATTTCTTCCACTTGTCATAACTTTTGAAAGTTCAAGCCCTCTGGCTTTTGCTACCGAAGTTGCTAAAGTTAAAGCTGTTCCACTTGGAGCATCTTTTTTATGTTTATGATGCATTTCCACAATTTCGCAATTAAAATCTCTTAAACTTCTTGAAGAAATTTCCACTAACTTGTTTAAAAGTGCAACACCTAAAGACATATTAGTTGCATATAAAATAGGCATTTTTGTGCTTGCCTCTTTGATTAAATTTTGTTGATGTTCATTTAATCCAGTTGTACCGATTACAATTGGTTTTGGATGGTTTTCAATTGCATTTTCTAGCAATGTTTCCATCGCTTCAGGAAGTGAAAAATCAATTACGACATCACTTGAGTCTAAAAAAGTTATAAAATCATTAGTTACTAAAGTTTCAGGTTCTAGCGAAAAATCAAGCTCATTTCTAACAAAAACCGTTCCTACTCTTGCATCTTTATCATTTTTTAAATTTTCAACTATTAATTTTCCAACTCTACCACTAGCTCCAAATACTCCTACTCTTATCATTTCTCGCCCTTAAATTTTTCTACATACGAAATTGCTTGAATTCCAGCAATTGCTCCATCACTTGCCGCACAAACAACTTGTTTTGGAGCATTAATTCTAATATCACCTGCTGCAAATAATCCTTTAGTTGAACTATTCATATTCAAATCAACTATAACTTCACCCGCTTCATTTAATGCACAGATTGAATTTTCACCATCTTTTAAAACTAAATTGTTTATATTATAACCAACAAATGTGAATATTCCTGGTACTTTCAAATCTCTTAAATTTTCAGTTTGTAAATTCTTTATAATTATTCCATTTACTCCTGAAGTATCCCCATAAACCTCTTCAACTGCTGAATTTAAAATTAATTCAATTTTAGAATTTTTCATAACTCGCTCAACCGTCGAGGGTGAAGCTTTAAATTTATCTTTTCTATGAATTAAGTAAACTTTAGTGCAAATACTAGCTAAATATAAAGCTTCTTCAAGTGCCGTATTTCCTCCACCAACTATTGCAATTTCTTTATTTTTGTAAAAAAATCCATCGCAAGTTGCACAAACACTAACACCTCTTCCAAAAAACTCTTTTTCACCTTTAAACCCACCCTTTTTAGGAGTGCTTCCTGTTGCTACAATTACACTTATAGTATCCATCTCTTTGCCATTTGAAAGTTTTATTTTAAAAGTTTTGTTAGTGTTTAAAGTTACTTTTTCAACTTCGCTCATATCGTGTTTTAAGCCAAATCGCATACACTGTTCTGGCCAAGGCTCCATCAATTCAAGCCCTGTTACAATTTTTGCAATTCCAGGGTAATTTTCAACTTCACTACTACTTGTAATTTGTCCCCCAGGCATACCTTTTTCAAACATTACAACATTTCTAAGCCCACCTCTTGTGGCATAAAGCCCAGCACTTAGCCCAGCAGGTCCTCCTCCAATAATTGCTAAATCAAGCATAAAAACCTCCTATAATATCTTAATCATACTCTTTTGTTTGTAGTTAGATTTTTTATTTTTTTCTATCAAAAAAACTGAAGGCACTTCATAAATATTAAATTTTTGAATAAATTTTAGCAAAGTATTCATACCAGCTGAAAGATATATCACATTCTCACTACTTTCAAACCTTTTTTGATATAAATCTATTGCTAAAATTTTTCTATCTTTATAATATTTTTTCTCTATTTCTTTATAATCTTGCATATTTGAGCTAAAAATAATAATTAAATACTCCTCTTCTTTTGGAGTAAAAATTTCACTTTTTGTATAAAAAAGAGTTTCATTAAAATCGATAAAATTATATTGTGAAAATTTGTAGTTAAAGTATGCAAAGGCAATTCCAACCATTGCAGCCCCAAAAAACGAAGCAAATAAATATGGCAGAGAAAGAAGACTTCTCCCCTTAAAGCGATTCATAATAATTTAAATTATCCTAAAAAGTAATTTAATTTATCAGTATAAGTCTGTTTTGAAGAAGCACCAACCATTTGGTCAACAACTTCACCATTTTTGAAAATAAGTAGTGTAGGAATACTTCTAATTCCAAATTTAATTGCTAATTCTTGCTCTTCATCAGTATTAACTTTACCAATTTTAGCTTTACCTTCAAATTCCTCTGTCAATTCATCAATAATTGGAGCAATCATTCTACACGGTCCACACCAAGGAGCCCAAAAATCAACTAAAGTTACACCATCTTTTACAACTTCATTAAAGTTTGAAGCATTAAGTTCAATATATTTTCCCATTAATTATCCTTTTTTCATAAACTTAAGTGTTGATTATACTTCAAAAAAACTTTTAAATCAACTTTTAAATAGTAATATTTTCAATTAAATCAATTTCTTGATTGCTTATAATTAAAGCATCTATACAAAATTCAACATTCACATTATTTTTTAAATAGATATAAACCGATTTTATAATTTTTTTTATTTTTGATGGAGTTATATTATAAATCGGCTCAAAACTATCCCCACTTTTAACCTCAATAAAGTGCAAAACTCCATCTTTTTTAGCAATAATATCAATTTCACCAAATTTTGTATAAAAATTTCGCTCAATTATTTCAAATTTTTTGCTTGTTAAAAATTTTATGGCTTTATCTTCAGCAAGTGAGCCTTTTAATCTCGACATTTTTATATTTTTTGTAATAATTCAGAATGAGGAATTAATTTTATATCTTCTATTAAACTATTTAACTCTTGTTTCAAGTCATTCATGTATTTTTGTAAAGCTTCCAAAACTTTTATATCAGATTTTTTTATACAAACAGAAATAATAATATTTTTAGTTTTTTTATAAAAAAAGCATTTATTAACTATTTTAAATTTATTGGGCATATCATTATATATACAAAGAGTGCCTAATATTTTATCTTTTAGCTCTTGTTTAATAATTTTTTTAATAAATTCTCTAATATTTGTATCGTCAATATTGGATTTTAAATTTTTTTGAATAGATTTATTAATAGCTTCATTAATTTTTTCATTCTCATTATTAGAAAATTGTTTGAAATATTCTTTAATAAGTTTTTCACTTCCATATTTTAAATAATTATCTTCTTGAGCTTTTAAATTAGAAAATTCTATAAAATATACTTTTCTATTTTTAAAATAAAAATAATCACAAGATGGAATTCCATTCAAATTCATATTCAATTTTATACCATTTTTACCATCAATTTTTAAAGCTTTTTTATTATATTTGGGTGAGTTTTCACATTCAGGGTCTATTTTTTCTAAATGTTCATATAGAAGCATTAAACATCTTTCATATATAGTTCAAAAAATGGCTCACTTAACTCCTCTAAAACTATATCTATTTTTTTACTTAATTCTTTTTTATGAAATTCATCACTATAAGGCATCATATTCAAAGAGATAAATTTTGCTGCCTCTTTATCTTTTTTACTAAGTATTTCTAAAAATTTTATTATCTCTATACTATGAGTTGCAATTACTATATTTGCACCACTTTTAGCAATATCATATAACACCTCTATCATTTTTATTTGCCACTCTGGATGTAAATGAACTTCAGGTTCATCTAAAATCAAAAATGAACCTTTTTTTATAATATTATTTTCCAGTAATAAACCTATAAGCCCTATATTTGATATTCCCATTGCAGTTAATGAAATTGGAATTACTTTTCCACCATCATTTACATAATTTATTTCTCCACTCTTTGAAAATTCTACTTTTCCACTTATAATTTTTTCTATTTTTTTATAAACTTCAATGAAATCAGGTTTATCAATGTACCTTTGTTTCATTAATTCAAAAAGCTTTTCTACATAAAAAGGATAACCTTTTAAATATTTATCTTCACTTTTTTTAGCAAAGATAGATAAAAAAGTTGTTTTATTACACTCTTCTAATGCCTCTTTTATTTTAATATAAATAGGAGAATCTAAATAAATTATACTTGAGAGTTTTTGTATTTCTTCTATTCCATTCGATTTTAAATTAAATTGTATTTCTTCTCCAGTAATTACTATATCACCTATTGTATTCAATTTAAAACTATTATTTTCATTGTTTTTTGAATTGAAATTATGTAAATCTTTTAATTTAGTAATTTGAAAATTTTTTAAAAGTTTATCTCTTAAGTTCTTACCTATTTCAAAGCTAATTAAATCTCTTGGGCTATGAAGATTTTTTTGTAATGAAGATAAATTTTCTTTAATCTCATTTAAATTATTTTCTAGTTTTTTGTATTTTATAATTTTATTACTTTGTTTTATTTTATAATTGTCTAATATTTGTTCAGCTTCTAAAATTATATTTTGTTCAGCTTCTTGCCAAGAAAATTGTTTTATTAAACTTCTTTCTTTAGAAATTGTAAGTAATTTATCAATTTTTTCTAAATGTTGGAGAAAAGTATCTATAAAAATTTTATCATCTTTTGATTGTGTAGTTAAAATAGTTTGAAGAGAATTAAAATTGTCTTGTAATTTAATTAACTGACTATTTATTACTAGTGATAAATAGTCAATATTTAATACACTTAAAAAACTATACAAACTTTTTGTAGCAAAACTTTTACCACTATCATTTTTACCAGCTATGATAGTCAATGGTTTTATGTCAAGATTTGCTCTATCTATTTTTCCAAAATTTTTTATTTCAAAATTAAATTCCATTCTTATTCTTTTGTTTATTTTTATTATTAGGTTTTATTATATAGTTTCTAGTGTTAGAGTATGGTAAAAGTTACGATATACTCATTTATCTTAACTTTTACTAAAAAAGCAAAATCTATTCCGTCTTTTTTTCAACAAATCACAACCGATTTTATTTCGCTAAACTCTTCAAGTGCAAATCTGGCTCCCTCTCTTCCAATACCGCTAAGTTTAACCCCACCATAAGGCTGAATATCAAATCGTAAAGTTGGAATATCATTAACCACAACTCCGCCACACTCAAACTCTTCAATTGCCCGTTTTGTAAGAGTTAAATCATTTGTAAAAATCGAAAATTGAAGTCCATAAGGCGAATTATTTATTTTCTCTAAAGCTTCATCAAAATTACTAACTTTAATCAAGCTTACAATCGGAGCAAAAACCTCTTCACAAACAATATTCATACTATCAAGCACATCTACCATAATAGTTGGATAAAAAATAAGCCCTTCGCTCTTGTTTCCACTCAAAACTTTTGCACCCTCATTTATCGCACTTTGTACCCAATTTTTGGCTCTTTCAATCGCTTCAATATTTATTAGTGAGCTGATAAATGTTTCATTTTCATACGGACTTCCAACTTTTAGTTTTTCAGTTTCAGTTTTTAACTTTTGGGCAAACTCTTCATAAATATCTTGATGGACATAAATTCTCTGAAGTGAAATACAAACTTGTCCAGAATTGATAAAAGCCCCATAAGCACAGCGATTTGCTGAAATATTCAAATCCGCACTCTTATCGATAAAAGTTCCAGCATTTCCGCCAAGTTCAAGTGCTACTTTTTTAATTCCAGCATTTCTCATAATAATTTTGCCAACTCCAACACTTCCAGTAAAACTAATTACTCGCGGAATTTCGCTAGTTACAAGAGTGTTTCCAATTTCAGCATCGCCATAAATTAAACTTAGTGCATCTTTGATTGCAAATTCACTCTCAATAAAAAGTTTTGCAAATTTATAAGCAGTTAGCGGAGCTTCTGGAGTTGGTTTTAAAATCACTGTATTTCCCATAGCTAGGGCTGGAGCTAATTTATGAGCCACTAAATTTAGTGGAAAATTAAATGGAGTAATCGCAACCACAACTCCCACAGGTTCTCGTTTAAAGTAACTTATTGTTTTTTTACCGCTACTCATCGCATCGGAATTGAAAAGCTCACCACTAAAATTCATAACTTCACTTGCGCTAATTTTAATCGTTTCAATACATCTATCAACTTCAATTCTACTAAAAGTTATCGGCTTTCCAACTTCATCGGTTATTGTTTTTGCGATATCTTCTTTGTTTTCTTGCAATTTTTTTGCAACATCAAGTAGCCAATTTATTCTTTGACTTAGAGGAGAATTTTTTGCATTTTTTTTAGTTTTTTGTGCAATTTCAAGTGCTTTTGTTGCATCTTCAACTTCGCATTTAAGGGATTTTGAAACAACTTCATTTAAATATGGACTAACTCTATCTACATAATCATCTCTAATAATTTCATTACTTCCTAAAAACATATTTGCCAACATTTTCTATCCTTTTACTTTGATATTAAATATATTTTATCGTATTTTCACACACTCATTGTATAATTAATAAATATAAAAAAAAGGTTTTAGCAATGATTGTAATTCCTGCAAGACTTAAATCTAGTAGGTTTGAGCATAAGGTTTTAGTTGATATCAATGGTTTGCCAATGGTCATAAAAACTGCAAAGCAAGTTGAAAGTTTAGATGAAGTTGTAATTGCAACTGATAGCGAAGAAGTTATGCAAATTGCAAAAAAGTATAATTTTAAGGCAATTATGACAAGCCAAAAGCATAATTCTGGTACAGATAGAGTAAATGAAGCTTGTGAGAAATTAAATTTATCCGAAGATGAAATAGTTATAAATGTACAAGCTGATGAGCCTTTTATTGAGCTTCAAGTTATAAAAAGTGTGATTGAAAAGTTAAAAGAGTTAAAAGATAGTGTTATGATGGTGAGTTGTTATAAAACAATTAATTCAGAGTTAGCAGATGACTCAAATCATGTAAAAGTTATAATTGATGAGTTTTCAAATGCGATTTATTTTTCAAGAAGTAAAATTCCATACAATCGAGACCACGGCGAAATTGAGTATTTTGGGCATTTAGGGATTTATGGTTTTACAAAGAGAAGTTTAAATGAGTTTTGTAATTTAAAAGTAGCTCCACTTGAAAACATTGAAAAATTGGAACAATTAAGAGCAATTTATCATAACAAAAAAATAGCGATGATAAAAGTCGAAAGTAAAAGTTTCGGAATTGATACTGAAGCTGATTTAAAAAGAGCTTTAGAAGTGTTTAATTTATAATTTTTTGGTACCAAAGAGGGGACTTGAACTCAATTTGAATGCTTTATAAAGTCCCATAGTTAGCATATTTTTTCCCATATAGTCGGTCATTTATTAGTCATTATTGGTCACTATTAGTTATGACTAGTAGTCATTTTTTTATCGATTTGACTACCGTTTTTTTTATTTGCATAATAAAATTTTTATAGTTTTTGGTGATAGTAGTTTTGATTGTTTTATAACTTCTTCTATTTGGTCGCAAATAACTTTTTCTAATATTCCTTTATAATCTATTTTTTTTATATTTATTTCATTTGATTGAATTTCTTGTATATTTTTTAAATCTATTACAGTTGTTTTTTTGAAAAATTTACTTTTATTTTTTTCTATAATTATGAATTAACATTTTTTTAAATCACCATCAAAACTAATTTTTCCATAATCCTCCAATTTACTTTTTGCACATATAAGAGCATCTACAAAATCTATATTTTTATTTTCTAAAATATTTAATGTCTCATATAAAACTATTTTATTGGAATTTACCACACCATCAAGCGATAATATAGTCTTTAAATCTAAAATAACTTCATCTTTAGGCAATTTATAAAACTTTGTAAGCACAAAAAAAGCTTCCATCAAAACAGTATCTAAGATTTCTACCTCTATTTTTAAAGCTTCTATATCTTTAAAATATTTTTCACTCTCTTTTAAAAATTTCTCATTATCTCCAACTAAAAATCTAATAATTACATTTGTATCAAGTAGATAAATCATATTTTTCTCTCATTGCAATTAAAGTAGCCTCTTCTTTTATCTCTTTGAAATTTAAATTATTTTTTTCTACTCTATCTTTATATTTTCCAGCTAATTTATCTACTTTGTTACTTCTTTTGACAGGATAGACAAAAGCTAATGTCTCTTTTTTTCTTTTATCTATAATTTTGACAATTTGATTTAAATTATTAAAAATAGATATCTTTTTTTGAATTTCACCAATTCCGATAGTTAGCATAACAAAGCCTTTTATATAAATAAATTCTATTTTATATAAAAATCACTCTTTTGTCAATAATCAATCTGCCAACTCTTCTATCTTTTTATAAACATCATCTCTAAGTTTTTTTATCTCTTCAATAAATTTTTGATACTTATCATCAATCATATTATCCAATATATCGCTACTAGTATCTAAATCAATATTTAACTCTCTCAAAAAGTTTTTTTGTCTCTCTGCTCTATTCTCTACTAAAAGTATTTTTAAAACACCTAGTTTTCAGGCTTTTAAGAAAAAATTTTCATACTATGAATATCTTTAAGTTTCAGATTTAAACCTTAAAAAAATTAATTAAAATACAAAATGGTATTAAAAAGAATAAAGCCCATAAAATATGGACTTTTTACTTAAAGCAGTTTAATTTAACGAAAAAGAAAAAAATTATTAGTTAAAAATGTGGGTGGTAATAGAAAGTGTATAGAAATTTTGTTATTAAAGTAAAATAGTTATTATTTAATAACTAGACTTCTTGCAAAACTCATTTAAATGATATAGATAGTCTAACAAGTTTAAGTGTATTTTATTTGTAAACCACTTTAATTTTTTTAGTTTTGCAAGAAGTCTACTATTTATTTTTTTATAAAGATGATTTTTTTCTTGTGTTTTTAAAATGCCTATTTATGGGCTTTGTGAGAAGTGGAAAAAGAGAGGTTAAAGTGTTTGAAAAAGTATACTTTTTTGAACGCTTTAAACTTTGATTTTTATTATTTTCATAATTATTATGCACAATTAAAAATAATTAATTCAAGATAAACTTTTTTGTTTTTATCTTCTATATTATTAAAAATATATGAGATAGATGTTTTAGAGGTTTCTTTTACAAATAAAGAAAAATTAGGATGAGTAGATATAGCATTTTTTGCATTTTCTAGTAATTTAGAAAAATCTTTATTTTCTTTATTGAAAATTATTAAAGCAGTATGTTCATCTCTCCAATTTACATATCGTTCTAAAAGTTGGTCAATAGCTTTTAATAATTCTTTTTCTCCATACCAAATTTTACATTCTCCAATAAAAACATTTATACCATTGTTATCTTGTATTAGAATATCTGTTTTTCCTATTTTATTAAAAGTTTCACCAGTTGCAGAATGATTTTTTGATATTGAATTTAAATGTGGTAAGAAAAAATCTCTAAACCCTTCTTCATCAAATTTTGAATGAAGAGATTTTAGTTTTTCAAGTTCAAGTCCAAATTTATTTATTTTTTCTATAATCTGAGAGTATGCTTGATTACTAATAGTAGATAATTCTTCTACTTCAAAATATGGGTCTATTGGCTCAGATTTAAAAAAATTATCAAGCTGTACAATTATTTCTTTTTCAACTTCATTTGGTTCATAAAATTTAGAAGGATAAACAGTAATATCTGTTCGTTTATTGTTTGTAATATTTACCGTTCTAGTTGTTTGAAGATTATTTAATAATTTTTGTACTATTTCAAGTTGTTTATTATTTTTTAACTCAACTTTTAAATAAGGATTACCATGAGCTTCTCTGTGTATGATTGTGTAATTTAACATTTATTTTACCTCATTTTTTAAATTGTTTGATATATTTTAGGGCATAAACCTATAAATCTTTTATTTGCAAGTGCTTAAAAATATATTAATTGTATTTTAATAAAAATAATATTAATTTTTATTAAATAATAACTTTCAGTTTCATTTTTGTTATTTTAAACAATTACAAATACATTAATTTGAGTAAATTAATGCAATTTCATTAACTTTAGACTAATACTTTTTAAAAAGTTGTGAATGTGTACCAATCCTAAGTAAGATAATCTCATTATCTTCATTTATAAGATAAATAACTAACATATCTCCACCAATATGAAATTCTCTACAATCCAAATATTCACCATTTAATAAATGGTCTCTTGCTTCAAGTGGTAATTTACCATCAATTCTTAAACAATTTACATAATAGACAAACTTTTCAAATTGAGTATCACTTAATTTGGCTTTATTAAACTCTTTGATAAAAACTTTATGCCTATTAATTTTCATTTTTATGTTTTAACTCATCTAATGAAAACTCCTCAACATTTTTACCTTCTCTAGCCTCCTCAATAATAGTTTTAGTTTTATCATTTGGAATTTTTACATCAAATGGTATCCCTTTGTGTAAATTAACTTGATGTAAGAACATATTAAAAGCATCTCCCATTGAAATACCAAGTTCTTTAAATATCTTTTTTGCTCTCTCTTTTGCCTCTTTATCCAATTTAATACTTGTAGTTTCTTTCATAATTGAAATAGACATAAAAAATCTCCCATAATACTTTTGTGTTATTTTATCGTATTTTTTCATTAGCACTAAATGAGCGTTTAAACTTGATAATATGCCTATTTAAAAAAGTATACTTTGAGAGACTTTATTACTGAATTTCTCACCACCCACGCTTTTAAGTACTACCCTTTTGAGAAGTTAAGTTAATTCTATTTAGAAACTTGCCAAACAAAAATAGCATATTTAAAAACTCATCAAATTTATGAGAAATATTATAAACTTCAAAACCGTTCATATTAACAATTCCTGCATTCATATATTCATTGAGTTTTAAATTTTGAAATAGTGTTTTTACTTGAATATAATTTTTTCCTTTATGATTAATAGCTTTACTCCATTATAATTAACTATCTGAAATTACGATAAAATACACTTATGTTAAATAAAAGGAAATTTATCTATGTCTTCTTCAAAAATTAAAGTAGCTATAAATGGGTTTGGTAGAATTGGTAGGAGTATCGCTAAAATAATAGCAAAAAGAGATGATTTAGAATTAGTTGCAATAAACGATGTGGCTCCAATTGAAATTTTAGAAAACTTATTAAAATATGATAGTGTGCAAGGTAGTTTTAAAGATGTGGAAATTTTGAGTGATAATTACTTAAAAATTTTAAATTCAAAAGTCAAAGTTTTGAGTGAAGAGGTTCATAATAATTTAAACTTTGGCGAATTTGGGGCTGAAGTTGTAATTGAAGCGAGTGGTAAATTTTTAACTTTTGAGTATGGATTAAATCATATAAATAAAGGTGTCAAAAAAGTTATTTTTTCGGCTCCTGCAAAAGATGATACAAAGACTTTTGTACTTGGAGTAAATGAACATAATTACAATGGTGAAAATATTATTTCAAATGCTAGTTGTACTACAAATTGTATCGCTCCAATTGCAAAAATAATAAATGAAAATTTTGAAATACAAAAAGGTTTTTTAACTACAACACACAGTTATACAAATGACCAAAATTTGCTTGATTCAAATCATTCTCGCGATATTAGAAGATGTAGGGCTTCTGCTATTAATATCATTCCGACAAGCACTGGTGCAACAAAAGCGATGGGAAAAGTTTTACCTGAACTTAGAGATAAGTTTGATGGAGTAAGCTTAAGAGTTCCCGTTGCTAATGTTAGCATTGCTGATTTGAATATTTTGATTAAAAAAAACACTTCAAAAGAGGAGTTAAACGAACTTTTTATAAAAAAAGCACAAAATGAGTTAAAGGGAATAATTGAGATTGACAGTGATTTTAGGGTTTCTAGCGATTTTATTCTAAATCCTCACAGTGCAATTATTGCTAAAGATTTAACTCAAGTAATTGGTGGAAATTTGATTAAAATTATGGCTTGGTATGACAATGAATGGGGTTATTCAAATAGATTAGTTGAAATGATAAAGTACATTTCAATTGACACTATTGCCCACAAAAATAATAAGAGGTGTTAAATTTCGCAACTCTTTGAAAAAATTTTCATCTTTTTGATGTACTTCACCCAAAGTTAAGACTATTTTTTGTGCATTTTCAAAATAGCCTTTGCTTAAAAAAGCTACTAAAGTCTCTTTTGGATAAGCCTTTTTTTCTATCAATATTTCTACAATTTTTTTTGCATTGTGAGCACCCATTAAAATAATTAAATTTTCTCTAGGATTGAAATTTGTTATAATATTTTCAAAAATTTGAGTATTATGCCCCGTAATTGTACGATAAGAATCTGAATAATTTCTATCAATCAAAGGTATCATAAAAAACTCTGGAACGGCCGTAGTTGAGGAAACTCCTGAAATAACATTTGCTTTAATATTATGAGCTTTTAAAAATTGCACCTCTTCAAAACCTCTTCCAAAAACAAATGGAGTTCCACCTTTTAATCTTACAACTATATTTCCTTTTGCATACTTTAGTATTAAATTATTTATCTCTTCTTGTGCTAATAAATGGTTATTTTTTCGTTTTCCAACATTAATTTTTATAGTTTTATTTTTACAAAATTTTAATATTTCTTCGTTTATTAGGGCATCATAAAGCACTACATCTGCTTGTTTTAATATTTTAACTGCTTTTAGTGTTAATAACTCAACATCCCCAGCACCTGCACCAACTAAATAGACACTCATTCATCTCCAATCTAATTAAATATTTCAATTTTATGTATCATTTATTAAGTATTAGTTAAAATAATAGCTTATTTTATTTAAAGGATTTCTTTTAATGCAAAAAAGCACCGCTCTAAAAGAACTATTAAAAGATTTTTCAATTTTATATGTTGAAGATGAGCAAATAGTGAGGGAGACTTTAAGAGATATTTTGGCGAGAAAAGTAGATACAATCTATACCGCTGAAAATGGATTGATGGGGCTTGAAATATATAAAGAAAAGAAACCAGATATAATAATAACTGATATTAGAATGCCTTTGATGGATGGAATATCGATGGCAAAAGAGATAAAAGCAATTGACCCTGAAGCTCAAATTATAGTAACTACGGCACACAATGAGCTTGATATTTTGCTTGATGCAATTGAGACTGGAATTACTCAATATTTAATCAAACCAATTAGAAGTAGACAACTTATAACTTCGCTTGAAAAAGTTGCTGATATTTTAAACTTAAAACGAAGTATAGATAGAAAAAATAAGTTTATTCAAAATATTTTAAATTTTCAAGATAATATTATTTTGGTTACAGATGGAAATTATATTAATACAGTCAATAAAGCTTTTTTGGACTTTTTTGGATTTAAAAGTATTGAAGAGTTTAGAGAGAAAGCTAAATGTATTTGTGAGTTTTTTATTGAAGAGAATGGATTTATTTGTCAGCCAAAAAGTATTGATGAAAATTGGCTAGAGACTATTATAAAAAATAAAGTTAGAGAACCAAAAGTTAAAATGAAAAATAGATATTTAGAGGAGCGAATTTTCATTGTAAAATTTGCATGTTTCCCTGAAATCGATTCTCAATATATAGTATCTTTTACAGATGTAACTGAACTTGAAAATCAAAGAATAACCTTTAAAGCCCTAGCTTATCAAGACCCACTAACAAAAATAAATAATAGATTAAGACTTGATGTTGTTTTAGAAAAAGAGATAGAAATTGCTAGAAAAGAGTCAATTTCACTCTCACTTGTAATGCTTGATATAGATTTTTTCAAAAAAGTAAATGATACTTATGGTCACGATATGGGTGATTATGTGTTGATAGAGTTGACAAATTTAATAAAAGTACGACTTAGAGATAACGATATGTTTGCAAGATGGGGAGGTGAAGAATTTATGATAATTCTTCCAAAATCTGATGCTGAACTTGCAAAAGAGATTGCAGAGAGACTTCGAGTAAGTGTACAAAATCATAAATTTGAAGATGTTGGAACAATTACTTGCAGTTTTGGAGTAAGCGAACTTATGGCAAATGATACTTATACAAGTTTTTTAAAAAGAGTTGATGATGCACTTTATAAAGCAAAAAATAATGGCAGAAACAGGGTTGAAAAACTCTAAATGTTCAAACTTTTTCTTGCTTTCTTAGCTCCATTTCTTCTATTTTCTAACGACGATGAATGCTCAATTGATTACTCTATTATGTATGCTATTCAAAAAATTGAAAGACATTCTAAATTTCCAATTGGTTATCCTTTTATTATCTCTTTTAACTCAAAGGAAGATGTTATTTTTGCAAAAAAAAAGTTTGATTTAAATTGGATAGATAATCGAAGTATAAATTGTGAAGAGTTAATAAAATGCGAAAAAATATTAAAAAAATTAATAAAAATTAAAGTAGATAATTTAGATTTAGGTTCATTTCAAATAAATTATAAATATCATAAAATGAAATTAAGAGATTATTTTAATAATAAAAAATCATATTTAAAAGCTTGTGAAATTCTACAAGATTTAATTCAAAGATACGGAACCTCGGCAGATACAATAGCAAGATATCACTCATCAACGGATAAGTATAAAAACATTTATGTCGATAAATTCTTTAAATCATTTATTGAAGAAAAGTTAATTGTTGGGGCAGATATATTTTATTACTATTTCGAGTAAATTTTAAGTGAATAGTGGGGGAAGTTATCTACTTCCGCCACTTCCTCCACCCTCAACTACTCTACCTGTATCTACAACATATGGAACTAAAGCTATGTGTCTAGCTCTTTTTATTGCTCTTTCTACCAATTCTTGGTGTTTTTTGCAATTGCCTGTAAGTCTTCTAGGCATAATTTTATATCTTTCTGAAAGAGAGTGTCTTAATATTCTCAAATCTTTGTAATCTATATGGTTCACTTTCATTTCACAGTATTTACAACTTTTTTTTGTATATTTTCTTTTTTCAGCCATTTATATTCTCCTTAAAACGGTATATCGTCATTATTTATATCAATCTCTGGAATTCTCTCTTCTCTTTGATAACTCTCATTTGAGTTATAAGAAGGCTTTTGATAAGTTTGCGGTTGTTGAGGTGCTTCTGATTGTGTTTGGAATGTTTCTCCAGAATTTTCACTACCTTTTGGGAACATTTGCATATTCTCAACTGAAACAGTGTGTTTACTTTGCTTTTTTCCCTCTTGGTTTGTCCATTGCTCAAACATCAATCTTCCCTCAACTAAAACTTTTGAGCCTTTCTTTAAATATTGGTTAGCAATTTCAGCAGTTTTACCCCAAAAAGTTAAATCTATAAAACAAACTTCTTCTTTTTGTTCATTATTAACTTTAATTTTTCGATTTGTTGCAATGCCAGTTTTTGCTAAAGCTTGACCACTTGGCAAAATCCTAAATTCTATATCTCTTGTTAAATTACCAACCAATATCACCTTATTAAACATAAAAATTCCTTATTTGCTTCTTCTAATCGCTTCTTGAACTAAGTGTTCCCACTCTTTAATCTCTTTTTTCTTTTCATATTTTACAATTATAAATCTAATTATATCTTCATTAATTCTATAAATTCTTTCTAATTCTAAAATTGAATTTGCAGGTGCTTTAAAATAAAATGTATAGTAATATCCTCTATCATTTTTTTCAATTTTATAAGCTAATTCTCTAGCTCCTAACTCACCACTTGCTGCGATTTCACCGCCACCTTTTGTTATAACATCTTGAATAAAAGTAACTCTAGCACTTCTTTCTTCTTCTGTTAATGTTGGTTTTACAATAAACATTGTATCGTAATATTTCATTTTACTCCTTTTGGATTTCAAGCCCTATCAAATAGAGCAAGGATTGATTTAAGCCCGTGATTTTATCAAAATAAAGTTTGTAATTTTATTAAAATAGAATAAAGAATTGAGCTTTTATCTATTTTTGATTCAGTTTTCAACAAAAGTTCACTTTTTTGTAAATGTTCAAAAATTAAATTAAAACTTTTGAGATTTATTTTTTTAGCTATTTGAAATCTTTGAGCTTCAATTTGAGATGGCAATTTATAACCAAGTACATCTTTTGAGTCAAAAAAGCCATTTATTTCAAAAAATAATCTAAACATAAAAATAGTATTCATAAAGCTTGAAATAGCAATAACAACTCGCATCTCATCCTCTTTTTCAAGTATGATTTTTAAATCATCAAAAAAACTCTTTTTATCAAAAATGCTAATTATCAAATCATCTAAATTAAGTTCACCAAGCCCAAAACTAAGCCTATCTATATCGGTAATAGTTATTTTTCTATCCAAAATCGCAAACTTTTCAAGTTCATTCATAGCCAAACTTAAATCAAAATTTTGAGTTGCCATTAAGTGTTCAAGTGCATATTTATCAATATTTAACTTTAATTTTTGAGCTTTTTCTTGCAAAAAATATAGAGCTTCATACAAATTTGGTTTAAAAAACCTCACAAAATTATTTTTAAAATAACCATTTATAGTTTTGAAATCCTTACCATAAAACTCGATTATCAAATAACTATCTTCGATTTTATTGCTTAAATTAATCAAAGTTTCCACTTCATCTTTTGGCAATTTCTCATCAATTTTTAAAACAAGTAAATTTTTATCGCCAAAAAGTGAACTTTGAGATAGATAATTTTTTGCTACTTTAAAATCGTACTCATCAAAATAAAAAGTTAACTTTTCACTACTTTTATCGATAGTTTTTAAAATTAATGTTGAATAATGCTCAATCAAATAGTTGCAATCCCCAAAAAGTAAAATATTCTTTGGAAGTTTTGCACTAGTAATTAAATTGTCAATTTCTCGTTTATACATTATTTTGATTTTTCTCCTCAAATTTTAAATTATTAAAAATTACTTTATACTCTCACTCTCAATCAGTCTCAAATTTTTTCTTGATTTATCTAAATTAGGATGTCCATTTGGAAATATAGTTTCAAGAATCTTAATAGCCCTATTCATATACTCTTTTGCTTTTTCATAATCTCCTAAACCTTGATAAATCATTGATAAATTATTATATGAAGTGGCTAAAAGTGGGTGATTTTTATCTAACACTTTTTCATAAATTTCATTAGCTTTTT